>DATIFD010000113.1:0-4185 GCA_035455385.1 Burkholderiaceae bacterium | reverse complement strand
CTATCAAAGCCTCCATGCGTGCCGACTCGTCCGGGCCCATGCCGGCCATTGGTTCGTCGAGCAGCACCATGCGCGGCGCGGCCGCCACCGCCATGCCGACCTCCAGCGCGCGCCGCTGACCGTGCGACAGCGTGTCGATCGGCGCCTCGGCCTGATCCTGCAGGCCGAGCGCGCCCAGTTGCGCCCGCGCCCGCTCCCACAGCGCACGCTCGCGCGCCAGCGGTCGCCAGGCGCCGAAGCTCGAGCCCGTGGCCGCCTGCAGCGCGAGCGCGAGGTGCTCGACCACGCTGAAGCTGCCGAACAGGCGGGTGATCTGGAACGAGCGCGCCAGGCCGCGGCGTGCGCGCTGATGCGCGCTCCATGCCGTGATGTCGACGCCATCGAACACGATGCGCCCGCTATCGGGTGCAAGCTGCCCGGCCAACTGCGCCACCAGCGTGGTCTTGCCGGCGCCGTTGGGCCCGATCAACGCGTGCACCTCGCCGGCGGCCACGTGCAGGTCGACGCCGTCGGTGGCGCGCACGCCGCCGAAGCGCTTGCACAGGCCGCGCACCTGCAGCAGCGGCGCGCCGCTCATCGTGCCCGCAACCCACGCAGCACGCCGGCCAGCCCCTGGCGAGCGAACAGCACCACGGCCAGCAGTACCCAGCCGGTCCAGAACTCCCAGTGCGAGGTGTGGGCCGAGAGCACCTCCTGCAGCACCAGCAGCGTCGCCGCACCGACCACGCCGCCCCAAAGGGTGGCCACGCCGCCGAGGATCACCATCACCATCAGCGTGCCCGACTGCGTCCAGTGCAGCACGTTGGGGCTGACGTAGCCTTGCTGGTTCACCGACAATGCGCCGGCGATCCCGGCCACCATGCCGGCAACCACGAACACCAGCCAGCGCAGTTGGAAGGTCGCGAAGCCCAGCGCCTCGGCGCGTTGCTCGTCGTCGCGAATCGCCAGCACGGCGCGGCCCAGACGCGACGGTACGAAGCGCGCCAGCACCCACAGGCTGGCCGCCAGCACGGCCAGCGCGACGTAGTAGAAGGTGGCGGGGTCCTTGAGGTCGAGCCCGAAGCCGATCGCCGAGCGGGCACGGATGTTGAGCCCTTCGTCGCCACCGTAGCCCTTGATCGAGTTGGCCAGGTAGAACAGCATCTGCGCGAAGGCCAGCGTGATCATGATGAAGTAGACACCGCGCGTGCGCAGCGAGATCGCGCCGATCAGCGCCGCGGCGAGTCCGCTGACGAGCAGCGTGGCCAGCAGGTGCGCGCCACCGTTGAGCGTGCCTTCGCTGATCATCACGCCGGTCACGTAGGCGCCGAGTCCGACGAACGCGGCGTGACCGAACGACACCATGCCGCCATAGCCGAGCACCAGGTTCAGGCTGGTGGCCGCGATCGCGTAGACGACGATCCGTCCGGCCATGCTGACGTAGAACGACGCGCCGAGTGCCTGCAAGATCCACGGCAGCGCGACGGCCACGATGGCCACGGCTGTGAGCACGGCGCGCCGGCCCCACGGCACTGCAGGCGATGTGATGCCGTCCGCCAAGGCTCAGGCCCGGGCCAGGAACAGGCCTTGCGGCCTGAGCGCGAGCACCACCGCCATGAACACGTAGACGGCGATCGACGCGATCGCCGGCCCTGCCGCGCTCGCCCACTGCGGCGGCAGGAACTCGCGCAGCACGTGCTGCAGCAGCGTGCGGCCCAGCGTGTCGACGCAGCCCACCAGGATCGAGCCGATCAGCGCGCCGCGGATCGAGCCGATGCCGCCGATCACGATCACGACGAAGGCCAGGATCAGGATGTTCTCGCCCATGCCGACCTGCACCGCCAGCAGCGGCCCGAGCAGCGCGCCGGCCACCGCGCACAGCCCGGCACCGATGCCGAACACCGCCGTGAACAGCCGCTGCACGTTGATGCCCATCGCCTCGGTCATCACGCGGTTGGCCGCGCCCGCGCGCACCAGCGCGCCCAGGCGCGTGCGGGTCACCAGCAGGTACATTGCCGCCGCGATCGCCAGGCCCACCGCGAGGATCAGCAGCCGGTACGCGGGGTAGCTCAGGCCGGGCAGCAGCTGCACCGGCCCGGCCAGCGCGTCGGGTGCCGACAGCGGCAGGTCGGTGCCGAACACCATCTTGACGCCGTCGTTGAGGATCAGGATCAGCGCGAAGGTCGCCAGCACCTGCGACAGATGGTCGCGCGCGTACAGCGTGCGCAGCAGCGTGGTCTCCAGCAGCATGCCGAACGCGGCGGTCAGCACGATCGCACCGAGCACGCCGAGCACGAACGAGCCGGTGAGAGCCACCAGCCAGGCGGCGATGAACGCGCCCACCATGTACAGCGAGCCGTGCGCCAGGTTGATCATGTCCATCACGCCGAACACCAGCGTGAGCCCCGCGGCCAGCAGGAACAGCATCAGACCGAACTGCAGCCCGTTGAGCAGCTGTTCGACGATCAGCAGCGTGGCCATGAGCGCTGCCGCATTGGGTCGCAACGGGATTGTGTCGCGTAACCCATCTGTGCCGCTTCGGCGGCACATTCCCAAGTGAACACCGCGGATCCGGCTCTGCCGGGCCGCCGGTGTGCCTTGCAGGCCGCGCCGAACCTTGCGGTTCGCCCGCTCGCCAGGCACGAAAGGTCCACCGGACCTTCCGTGTCGGGGCTCACCCCCCTCGAGGGGGGAGCGGCCGCTAGGCCGCTGCGGGGGTGGGCCATGTCGTCATTTCATTTTGCATTCGCCGACGTAGGCATCGCCGTGGTCCTTGAGGATCGGCGTGTTGAACGACTTGTTGATCAGGCCGCCCTTGCCGTCGGAGCCGACCGTGCGCACGTAATAGTTCTGGATCGGGTACTGGTTGGTGTTGAACCTGAACGCGCCGCGCACCGAGTCGAAGTGCGCCGCCTTCAGCGCCTTGCGCACCGCCTCGCGGTCCTCGAGCTTGCCCTTGACGTCGCGCACCGCCGCATTGATCAGCTGGGCGGCGTCGTAGCCCTGCGATGCGTAGAGGGTCGGGATCCGCTTGTACTCTTTCTGGAACTCGGCCATGAACTTCTGGTTGGCCGGGTTGGCGAAGTCGGGCGACCAGTGCGCGGTGTTGAACAGTCCGGACATCGCCGGCCCCACCGGATTGATCACGTCTTGGTCGGCCGAGAAGCCCGGCAACACGAGCTGCATGTCCTTGCCCAGCCCTGCACCGACGAACTGCTTGATGAAGTTGATGCCCATGCCGCCGGGCAGGAAGATGTAGACCGCCTGCGGTTTGGCGGCGCGGACCTCGGCCAGTTCGGCGGCGTAGTCGAGCTGGCCGAGCTTGGTGTAGTTCTCGCCGACGACCTGGCCCTTGTACGTGCGCTTGAACCCGGCCAGCGAGTCCTTGCCCGCCTGGTAGTTCGGCGCCAGCAGGTACACGCTCTTCAACCCGCGCTGGTTGGCGAATTCACCGGCAGCCTCGTGGTAAGCGTCGTTGGGCCAGCTCACCGCGAAGAACAGCGGGTTGCAGTCCTTGCCCGCGATCGACGAGGGCGCTGCATTGGGGCTGATGTAGAAGGTGTTGTTGTCGAGCGCCTCGGGCAACGCGGCCAGCATGATGTTGGAGAACACCACGCCGGTCATGAAATCCACGTGATCGCGCTTGATGTTCTTCTCGAACAGTTGCTTGCCGACGTCGGGCCTGAACTGGTCGTCGCTCACCAGCACCTCGGCCGGCAGCCCGCCGAGCTTGCCGCCGTTGAGCTTGACCGCCAGCAGGAAGCCGTCGCGGATGTCGACGCCGAGCGCCGACGACGGACCCGACAGCGTGCTGACGAAGCCGACCTTCACCTTGTCGGCGGCCGTTGCGCCGGCAGTGGCCAGCGCAGTCGCGAGCGCGAGCGCGGCCAGCCGCAGCGCCGGGTGGAATGCGAGGGTCATGGTGTGCGTGCCTTTCGTGGTGGAGGGTCAGACCCAGATCTGGATCACGTAGTCGAAGGGTGCCTGCGCGTTGAACAGGTCGACGCGCTGCAGTTTGATCTTCAGCGTGCCGTCGTGTCCGCGCACCAGCGTGTGCCGGTAGCGGCCGCCGAAGTGGCGGATCGAATCGCGGCGCAGCTCCATCATGTGGAAGCGCGACCGGACGACGACATGATGCTTCGTCGCCTCCTCGATCGCGACGTGGCTGACGATGTGGTTGGTCTCCCACAGCGGTGCCTGCGACCA
>DATIFD010000112.1:0-3046 GCA_035455385.1 Burkholderiaceae bacterium | reverse complement strand
CGACTCGAGGCATTCGCGGTCTGCCAATGCGGAGCCGGATCGGAGGCGGGCAGCGGGTCGTGCTACGTGAAGTTTGGCGCCGCGCGACCCGGGCCGCGAGCCGAGGAACGCTTCGAGCGGCTGCTCGATGCGTGCGAATCGTTTGCTGCCAGTCGAGGCGCACAACGACTGCAGGCGGGCGTCAATACCGCGCGCTCGCAGGCCTACGAGACGCTGCTGCGACGAGGCTTCCGCATCGATATCCTCGGAATCACGATGCATCGGCCGAACGAACCGGGCTACAGCCAGCCTGACACGTTCGTCATGGATGATTGGCGCTGACACTGAGCCAACCACTCGCGACTTTCGGAGTCGATCGTCTCGGGTGACGACGCACGAGCCCGGCCTGCTCGTTTGCAGACCTTCGACTCCTTCGCCACCTGCGCCCGACGACCCTTGCCCGGTTCGTCGGCGCGTTACATGCCCTGCGCCACTCGCTCGGCGATAGCTTTCCCCATCTCGGTGGTCGACGCCCCGCCGCCGAGGTCAGGCGTGCGCGGTCCCTCGCGCAGCACGCCCTCGATCGCGCGCAAGATCGCATCGTGCGCGTCACGTCCGGCGCCGCTGCCGCGGGTGAGGAAGTCGAGCATCATCGCGCCGGACCAGATCTGGCCCACCGGGTTGGCGATGTTGCGCCCATAGATGTCGGGCGCAGAGCCGTGCACCGGCTCGAACAGGCTTGGGAACTTGCGCTCCGGGTTCATGTTGGCCGATGGGGCGATGCCGATCGTGCCGGTGCACGCCGGGCCGAGGTCCGACAGGATGTCGCCGAACAGGTTGGTCGCCGCCACCACGTCGAAGCGCTGCGGCTGCATCACGAAGCGCGCGGCCAGGATGTCGATGTGCTGCTTGTCCCACGCGACGTCGGGGTACCTGGCCGCCATCTCGGCGCAGCGCTCGTCCCACCACGGCATCGAGATGGAGATGCCATTGCTCTTGGTGGCCAGCGTCAGCTGCCGGCGTGGCCGCGAACGCGCCAGCTCGAACGCGAACTTCAGCAGCCGCTCGCTGCCGATGCGCGAGAAGATCGATGTCTGCGCGACGAACTCGCGCTCGGTGCCCGGGTACATCACGCCGCCGACCGCCGAGTACTCGCCCTCGGTGTTCTCGCGCACGATCATCATGTCGATGTCGCCGGGCTTGCGCGGCTTGCCTTGCGAATCCACCAGCGGGCACGGCACGCCGTCGAACAACCGGGCCGGCCGCAGGTTGATGTACTGGTCGAAGTCGCGGCGGAACTTGATGAGGGACCCCCACAGCGACACGTGGTCGGGCACCGTCGCCGGCCAGCCCACCGCACCGAAGTACAGCGCGTCCATGGCTTCGAGTCGGGCGCGCCAGTCGTCGGGCATCATCTGGCCATGCTGCGCGAAGTGGTCGCAGCTCGCCCACTCGATCGGCTGCCAGTTCAGTTGCAGCCTGAAGCGCCTGGCAGCGGCGTCGAGCATGCGGACTCCCTCGGGCATTACCTCCTTGCCGATGCCGTCGCCGGGGATCACCGCAATGCGGAAGGTCGATGACATGGTGCGCTCCTGGCCTTCGTGGCGAACTCGCCCGGCCGCGATGCTATGGCATCGCGATCTGCCGCGTGGCGAGGGTCGATCCGGCCCGGGTTTAAGCCAGATCAACGCCCGCTTCGTCCGGCACGGCTAGGGTGCAGCTTGGCCCGCTGTTTGCGCCTCGGCGCCTGGCTCCATGAACCCACAGCCCTCGACCGGAATCGTCCCGGACCTGCAAGACCTGTTCGACAGGAGCGGGCTTGCACCGCTGGTCCTGGCCCGGCGCACGTTGTTGCCGATCGTGCAGGGTGGCATGGGCATCGGCGTGTCGGCGCACCGGCTCGCCGGCGCAGTGGCGGCGCTCGGCGCCGTGGGCACGATCAGTTCGGTCGACCTGCGGCGCCACCATCCCGACCTGATGGCGCGCACGCAAGGCCTGGCGGCGCGTCGCGCCGAGTACGACGACGACACCCGCGCCGCGATCGACGAGGCCAACCGCGAGGCGCTGCGGCGCGAACTGCTCGCGGCGCGCGAGCTGGCCCGCGGCCGCGGCCTGATCGCGGTCAACGTGATGCGAGCGGTCAGCGACTACGCGGGCTACGTGAAGGTCTCGCTCGAGGCGGGGGCCGACGCAGTGGTGGTCGGCGCGGGCCTGCCGCTGGATCTGCCCGACCTGGCGGCCGATTTTCCGCGCGCGCTGCTGGTGCCGATCCTGTCCGACGCGCGCGGGGTGCAGCTGATCGTGCGCAAGTGGGAGCGCAAGAAGCGCCTGCCCGACGCGATCGTCATCGAGCATCCGCGGCTGGCCGGCGGACACCTCGGCGCGGCGCGCATCGCCGACCTCGGCGACCCGCGCTTCGAGTTCGCCAACGTGCTGCCGGCGTCGCGCGAGTTCCTGAAGAGCGCCGGCATCGAGCGCGACGTGCCGCTGATCGCCGCCGGCGGCATCCGCCGCTGTGAGGACATCGCGCAGCTGCAGTCGCTCGGCGCTGCCGGCGCACAGCTGGGCACGCCGTTCGCGGTGACCACCGAGGGCGACGCCAGTGACGCGTTCAAGCGCGTGCTGGCACAGGCGCGCGACGACGACGTGGTCGAGTTCACCAGCGTGGCCGGCCTGCCGGCGCGCGCGGTGGCCACGCCCTGGCTGAAGGCCTACCTGAAGGTCGAGAGCAAGCTGCAAGGCGTGGCCCACGTGCGCAAGCGCTGCACCAAGGTGTTCGACTGCCTGGCGCAGTGCGGCCTGCGCGACGGGCTGAAGGAATGGGGCCAGTTCTGCATCGACAACCAGCTTGCCGCGGCGTTGCGCGGCGACCTGACGAAGGGCCTCTTCTTCCGCGGCGCCGGCGCGCTGCCGTTCGGCGATCAGATCCGCAGCGTGCGCGAGCTGATCGAGCGCCTGCTGACGCGCGGCATGGCGGTGCCGCAACCGGTCTGAGTCCAGGGGGCGGACGGACCTGGCTGGTGAACGGCCGGCCCGTGCCTGCCGTCGGGGGATCGCCGCCGTGGCA
>DATIFD010000111.1:0-2389 GCA_035455385.1 Burkholderiaceae bacterium | reverse complement strand
TGGAGTCGACGATGCGCGGATCGTCGGGCAGGAACGGAAGCCGCACCGCCTGCGAACCGGCCGCGATGATGCAGTGCTTGAAGCGGATGGTCTGCGTCTTGCCGGTCTTGTCCTGCGCGCTGCCGGTGGTCTCCTCGACCTCCACGTGGTGCGGATCGGCGAACGCGCCGTAGCCGCGCACCACGGTGACCTTGCGCATCTTGGCCATGCTGCTCAAGCCGCCGGTCAGCTTGCCGACCACCTTGTTCTTGTGGCCCAGCAGCTTGGTCGCGTCGATCGTCGGTGCGCCATAGGCCACGCCGAGGTTGGCGAAGTGCTTCACCTCGTCCATCACCGCGGCCACGTGCAGCAGCGCCTTCGACGGAATGCAGCCGACGTTGAGACAGACACCCCCAAGCGTGGCGTAGCGCTCGACCAGCACTGTCTTCATGCCGAGGTCGGCGGCGCGGAATGCGGCGGAGTAGCCACCCGGCCCGGCGCCGAGCACCAGCATGTCGCACTCGAGGTCGACGCCACCGCCGTAGCTCGCCGCGGCGATCGGCGCCGCGGCGGTGGCGACAACCGGTGCGGCGGCCGGCGCCACAGGCTGCGGTGCCGCAGCCGCGGCAGCTGGCTGCGGGCTCGACGCGGCCGCGCCCCCACCTTCGAGCACCAGCACCGGCGACCCCTGGCTGACCTTGTCGCCGAGCTTGACCTTCAGCTCCTTGACGACGCCGGCCGCGCTGCTGGGGATCTCCATCGAGGCCTTGTCGCTCTCGATGGTGATCAGGCTCTGGTCGACCGCGACGCGGTCGCCCGGCTTGACCAGCAGTTCGATCACCGCGACGTCCTTGAAATCGCCGATGTCGGGCACCTTCACTTCGATGGAGGCCATCTCAATCCCTCAGCTTGATCGTGTGGGCGCGCACGGGCCCGTCGGAGTTCTTGTCGAACTCGCAGCCGGCGCGCACGCCGAGCTCGGCCACTTCGCGCGCCGTCCGCGCGCGCTCGAAGTGGGCATACATCGCGCCGAGCGCGAAGCTGCGCCCCGAGCCGATCGCCCAGAAGCGGTCGAACTCGAACACCTCGCGGTACGAATAGACGCCGAAGATGCCGTTGGCATTGGCGATCAGCACCGTGAACTGGCTGCTCTCGTACGGGTCGGACTCTTCTTCCTTGACGTTGAGGAAGAACTGCTCCTTCAGCTTGGGATGCAGCTTCAGGAAGGTCTCGAACACCTCGTCGCGCGAGCCGAGCTTGAGCTCCTGCCGCGGCAACGCACCCAGCGCGCGCCGCAGCACCGGAAAGTGCGCAGTCGTGCCGGCCATGCCGACCCATGAGTCGCCGATGCGGAAAACCTTGTCGTTGGCTTCGTAGCCGTGCGACAGCCGCGTGTCGCCGAACGTCACCAGCGCATCGGCGGCGATGGCCACCTGCCCGCTCTTGCGCGCGACGCAGATCGTCGTCACGTTGCGCCTCGCAACGCCAACGCAATTGCGACGATCACAGCAACACCCGCCGGAAATCCGCCAGGATGCCGCCCAGGTAGGCGTTGAACCGCGCCGCCGCGGCGCCGTCGATCACGCGGTGGTCGTACGACAGCGAGAGCGGCAGCATCAGCCTCGGTGCGAAGGCCTTGCCGTCCCACACCGGCTTCATGAAGCCCCTGGACAAACCGAGGATCGCCACCTCCGGCGCGTTGATGATCGGCGTGAAGTGCGTGCCGCCGATGCCGCCGAGCGAGCTGATCGAGAAGCAGCCGCCGGTCATGTCGGCGGGCCCGAGCTTGCCCTCGCGAGCCTTCTTCGACAGCTCGGCCATCTCCTGCGCGATCTGCAGCAGGCCTTTTCGGTCAGCGTCCTTCAGCACCGGCACGACGAGTCCGTTGGGGGTGTCGGCCGCGAAGCCGATGTGGAAGTACTGCTTGTAGACCAGTGCGTCGCCGTCGAGGCTGGCGTTGAACTCGGGGAACTTCTTCAGCGCGGACACCACCGCCCTGATCACGAAGCCGAGCATCGTCACCTTGATGCCGCTCTTCTCGTTCTCCCTGTTGAGCTGCACGCGAAACGCCTCGAGGTCGGTGATGTCGGCCTCGTCGTTGTTGGTGACGTGCGGGATCATCACCCAGTTGCGGTGCAGGTTGGCGCCCGAGATCCTCTTGATGCGCGAGAGGTCCTTGCGCTCGACCGGGCCGAACTTCGCGAACTCCACCTTCGGCCAGGCCAGCAGCTCGAGGCCGCCGGCGGCAGCGCCACCCCCGGCGCCTGCCGCGGCTTTGGCCACGGCCGCCGTGCCTTTGGCAGCCGCCTCGACGTCCTCCTTGAGGATGCGGCCCTTGTCGCCCGAGCCCGTGATCGAGCCGAGATCCACACCCATTTCGCGCGCGAGCTTGCGCACGCCCGGCCCGGCA
>DATIFD010000110.1:0-4126 GCA_035455385.1 Burkholderiaceae bacterium | reverse complement strand
GACGATGCCGACGAACGTCGCCGCGGTCCACTCGATGACGTGGATGATGCGGTCGGCGACGCTGCGGCGCGGCGTGGTCATGGAGGGGTCGATGAGGGCTCGGGCGTCGCCGCCCGAGCGAGTTCGGCGCGGGGCGACCACGGCGCGCCTGCCGCGCCAGCGGGCGCGGCGGCGCGCGCCGCGGAACTCACATCGCGGCGTTGTACTTCACCAGGCTCTGGTGCAGGCTGTCGAGCACCTGCTTCGGGTCGGCGCCGGCCTTCTTGGCGCCCTCGGCCCACTGCTCGGTCACTGGCGCCACCGCCTTGCGCCAGGCTAGCACCTGATCGGGCGTGAGCCTGACCATCTCATGGCCCGGCAGCGCCGCCATCTTGCCGCGGCCCGCGGCCTCGAAGTCGGCCCACGGGCTGGCGACCTTTTCGGCCCACTCGGTGGTGCAGTGCTCGTCGATCACCTTCTTCTGCGCCGGCGACATCGAGTCGTACTTGGCCTGGTTCATCACCCAGACGAACGGTGTCGCGTACAGCGGCACGTCGAGGTGGTACTTGACGACCTTGTCGATGCCGAACAGGAACAGCGAGCCCCACGGGAACGTGATCGCGTCGGCGACGCCGCGCTCGAGCATGTCGCGCGCCTCGGGCGCCGAACTCTGCACGTTGGTGCCGCCCAGCGTGGTGACGATCTGGCCGACCGTGCTGGTGGCCGGGCGCACCTTCATGCCGGCCAGGTCCGACGGCATCACCACCTTCTTCTTCGTCGCGCTGAGCGCGCCCGGGTCGTGCAGGAAGGCGAAGCAGAAGTGCACGTCCTTCATTTCCTTGGCCGCGTACTGGCGGTACCAGGCGTCGACGGCGGCGGTGCCGCCCTTGGCGTTGCTGGCCTGGAACGGCAGCGACGCCGCCGCGAAGATCGGGAAGCGACCGGGCTGGTAGCCTGGGTTCACGTAGGCGGCGTCGGCGATGCCGTCGCGTGCCATGTCGTAGTGGTCGAACGCCTTGCCGAGCTGCTCGCTGGGGAACAGCGTGGCCGTGATGGTGCCGTTGGACGCCTTCTTGATGTCGTCGGCCCACGCCTGCAGCGATGGGTTGAGCGGGTGCTGCGCGGGCACCCAGCTCGACATCTTGAGCATCACCGGCTTGTCTTGCGCGAATGCCGACGCTGCCGCGAACGCGGCAGCGAGCAACAGGGTTCGAGAATCGATGCGCACGAGCGCCTCCTCCAAGGTGGGTAACTGGGAGGATTGTCGGCAGCGCCGCTGCGCCGGCCGGTACGGGGTTCCCCGGGTAGACCCCGACAGGTGGCGTTCAGCCGGCCGGGGCTGCGCTCCGGGCATCCGGCGGCCAAGCTCAATCGGCGGACGCCGTGGGCCCCTCCCGGATGCGTCGAATCACGGCGTCGGTCACGTCGCGCGTCGTCGCGTTGCCGCCGAGGTCGCGCGTGTGCAGCGCGGGGTCGGCCGTGACGGCCTCGATGGCACACATCAGCGTGCGCGCGGCCGCGGCCTCGCCGAGATGCTCGAGCATCATCACGCAAGACCAGAAGGTGCCGATCGGGTTGGCCAACCCCTGTCCCATGATGTCGAACGCCGAGCCGTGGATCGGCTCGAACATGCTCGGGTAGCGGCGCTCGGGGTCGATGTTGCCGGTCGGCGCAATGCCGAGGCTGCCGGCCAGCGCCGCGGCGAGGTCGCTCAGGATGTCGGCATGCAGGTTGGTCGCCAC
Organism: Burkholderiaceae bacterium; assembly: GCA_035455385.1. Classification (GTDB taxonomy): domain Bacteria; phylum Pseudomonadota; class Gammaproteobacteria; order Burkholderiales; family Burkholderiaceae_C; genus JAEUPI01. The sequence continues at coordinate 2,405 of DATIFD010000110.1, read as the reverse complement.
CACGGTGTCGATGCTCGCGGGCCGGTTGACCATGCGCGCGGTCATCGCGTCGACCAGCTCCTTGTCCCAGCGCACGTCGGGAAAGTCGCCCGCCACCTGCGCGGCGATCTCGTCCCACATCACCATCGCGTGGCGCTGCGCGTTGCTCTTGGTCACCACGGTGAGCTGGCGGCGCGGCCGCGAGCGCGCCAGGCTGAACGCGAAGCGCAGGATGCGCTCGACGCCACTGCGCGTCATGATCGACACGTCGGTGGCGACCTCGATCGGGTGGCCCGGGTGCGCGCGGCCGCCGACGCCCGAATACTCGCCCTCGGTGTTCTCGCGCACGATCACCCAGTCGAGGTCTCCCGCTGCGCAGCGCTTCAGCGGCGCATCGATGCCCGGCAGGATGCGCGTCGGCCGCACGTTGGCGTACTGGTCGAAGCCCTGGCAGATCTTCAACCGCAGGCCCCACAGCGTGATGTGGTCGGGGATCTGCGGATCGCCGGCCGAGCCGAACAGGATCGCGTCCTTGCCGCGCAGCGCATCGAGCCCGTCGTCGGGCATCATCACGCCATGTCGCCGGTACCAGTCGCCGCCCCAGCCGAAGTTTTCGAACGCGACGCGAAACGCGTTGCTGCGTTCGGCCAGCGCCCGCAGCACCTGCGCGCCGGCGGGGATCACCTCCTTGCCGATGCCGTCGCCGGGGATGGTCGCGATCGCGTAGGTCTTCATGCGCAAGGCTCGTGGCGGGGCCTGCACTGTAGCGCCGCGACCGGGGCGGCCGCCGCGACCGGGCCGCCGCTGTTCGGGCCTGGCCGACCCGTGGTCGGTGGCCGCTGCTCGGCGATCGTCTGAGCCGGATCAATACTGCTGCGGGCGAGAGGGGCGAGCATGTTTACTGGATCAAGCAGACCCGAAGGGGAAACTGAATGAACTTTCAAAAACTGCTGGGGCTGGGCGTGCTGTCGCTGTCGCTGCTGGCCAGCGGCGCGTTCGCCGACGACAAGGCGGCCAAGCAGGCCGAGGTGATCAAGTCGACGCAGGCGACGATGGAGCGCTTCTACAAGGCCAAGCCGGACCTCAAGGCCGCGGTCGCCAAGGCGCCGGGCTACGGCGTCTTCACCACCTACGGCGTCAGCTTCCTGATCGGCGGCTCCGGCGGCACGGGCCTCGTGCACGACAACAAGACCCGCAAGAACACCTTCATGAAGGTCGGCGGTGCGAGCGCGGGCCTGCAACTCGGCGCGTCGCAGACCGAGGTGCTGATCGTCTTCAGGACGGCGGCCGCGATGACCAAGTTCATCGACAGCGGCTGGGAGGCCACCGGCACCGCCACCGCGTCGGCCGGCGCCAGTGGCGCGACGGCCGGCGGCGGCCGGGGCGAGACCGCGATGGAGGATGCCGACACCTACACGCTGACGAAGAACGGGCTCGAAGTCGGGGTGGCCGCCAGCGGCTCGAAGTTCTGGAAGGACAAGGACCTGAACTGAGCCCGTCCGGCCGCTACGCCTCGAGCAGGTTCATCGCCTGCACGAGGCTGCGCCGCATGCGCGACAGCGCCTGCCCCAGCATGCCGATCTCGTCGCGGCCGCGGGCGGCGAAGTCCGGGGCGTCGATCTCGCCGAGGCTGATGCGGTCGGCGAGCGCCGAGATCTTCGTGATCGGCCGGATGAACATCCACCACAGCAGGCCGTTCAGCGTCAGCGCCACCGCCACCAGCACGCCGAGCAGCGACCCCATGAAGACGCGGAACGTCGCGTTGGCACGGGCAAGCACGAACGTCTCGGGGATCTGAACAATCTGCGCGCCGACGATTTCGTTGACCTTCCAGCCGAAGCCGTTGGCCGAGCCGTACTTCTCGATCATCGTCGCCGGCGCAACTTGGGCCGTGTCGTGGCAGCGCAGGCAGGCGTTGTTGGCCTTCAGCGGCTTGGCCACGTACAGCATGCGGCCGTTGGGCGTGTCGCGCTCGCCGAGCAGGGTGGTCTGCGTGCCGTTGCGAAACGTGTTGACGATGTCGCTCTCCCAGTCCACCGCGCGATTGGCGGGGTTGGTCGGGTTCAGCGTGGCCTCGCGATACTGGAACTGCTTGTACTCCGGGTTGGCCTCGCGCAGGTTCTTCAGCAGCTCGATCGCCGAATAGGCCGAGACCATCTCCGGCCTGAACTCGTACTTGATCTGCGTTTCCAGCAGCGGCGCGATGTTGCGGCTGGTGTAGGTGCGCACCGCCAGCGCGCTCTCGATCAGCAGCTTGGCGTTCTCGTAGATCTCTTCGCGGGCGTTGCGCTGCAGCAGGTCACGCGACACCGCTGCCGTGGCAATGATGCCGAGCGCGAACAGCGCGAACAGCACCAGGTTGAACTTGACGAGCAGTTTCATGGGGGGTTCCTTCGGGTCCGTCTGGCGGTGAGAACGCAATCCGG
>DATIFD010000109.1:0-2005 GCA_035455385.1 Burkholderiaceae bacterium | reverse complement strand
GCTGGTGACGTAGCGCATCGTCGGGTTGAAGCCGACGATGCCGTCGGACTTGGCCTCCACCGCATTGGCCACCGCCGCGCGCTGCGCCGCGCCACCGATGTGGAACGTGCGCATCGTCAGCTGCGTGCCGGGCTCGCCGATCGACTGCGCGGCGATCACGCCGACCGCCTCGCCGACGTTGACCAGCCCGCCGCGGCCGAGGTCGCGGCCGTAGCACTTGGCGCAGATGCCGAAGCGCGTCTCGCAGGTCAGCGGCGTGCGCACCTTGACCTCGTCGACGCCGGCATTCTCGATCGCGTCGAGCGCCTCCTCGTCGAGCATCGCGCCGGCGTCGACGATGACCGCCTGCGTCTCGGGGTGCAGCACGTCGATCGCGGCCACGCGGCCGAGGATGCGGTCGCGCAGGCTCTCGATCACCTCGCCGCCCTCGACCAGCGCACGCGTCGCGAACCCGTTGCCGGTGCCGCAGTCATCCTGCGTCACGACCAGGTCCTGCGTCACGTCGACCAGGCGGCGCGTCAGGTAGCCGGAGTTCGCGGTCTTCAACGCCGTGTCTGCCAGGCCCTTGCGGGCGCCGTGCGTCGAGTTGAAGTACTGCAGCACGTTCAGGCCCTCGCGGAAATTGGCCGTGATCGGCGTCTCGATGATCGAGCCGTCCGGCTTGGCCATCAGGCCGCGCATGCCCGCGAGCTGGCGGATCTGAGCCGCCGAGCCACGCGCGCCGGAGTCGGCCATCATGTAGATGGAGTTGAACGACTCCTGCTCGGTCGGCTTGCCGAAGCGGTCAGTGACCTTCTCTTTCGACAGCTGGCCCATCATGACCTTGCCGACCTCGTCGCCGGTCTTGCCCCAGATGTCGACCACCGTGTTGTAGCGCTCGCCGGCGGTCACGAGACCCGAGACGTACTGCTGCTCGATCTCCTTGACCTCCTTCTCGGCGCGCTCGATCAGGCCATGCTTCTCCTTGGGCACCAGCATGTCGTCGATCGAGATCGAGATGCCGGCCTGCGTGGCGAGCCGGAAGCCCGACTGCAGCAGGCGGTCGGCGAAGATCACCGTCTCCTTCAGGCCGCAGCGGCGGAACGACGAGTTGATCAGGCGCGAGATCTCTTTCTTCTTCAGCGTCTTGTTGATGTTGCTGAAGGGCAGACCCTTGGGCAGGATCTCCGACAACAGCGCACGGCCGACGGTGGTCTCCACCAGAGCCGTCTGCGGCACGAATTCGCCGCCGTCGCGGTCCTTCACCCACTCGGTCAGCCGCACGCTCACGCGGGCGGTGATCTCGACCACGCCGCTGTCGAGCGCGCGCTGCACTTCGGCGAGATCGCCGAACACCATGCCTTCGCCCTTGCCGTTGACGCGTTCGCGGGTGGCGTAGTACAGGCCCAGCACCACGTCCTGGCTCGGCACGATCGACGGCTCGCCGTTGGCCGGGAACAGCACGTTGTTGGTGGCGAGCATCAGCACGCGCGCCTCCATCTGCGCCTCGATCGACAGCGGCACGTGCACGGCCATCTGGTCGCCGTCGAAGTCGGCGTTGAACGCCGCGCACACCAGCGGGTGCAGCTGAATCGCCTTGCCTTCGATCAGCACCGGCTCGAACGCCTGGATGCCCAGGCGGTGCAGCGTCGGGGCGCGGTTCAGCAGGACCGGGTGCTCCTTGATCACCTCCTCGAGGATGTCCCACACCACCGGTGTGCCCGATTCGACCTCCTTCTTCGCCGCCTTGATCGTGGTGGCGATGCCCATCGCCTCCAGCCGGCTGAAGATGAACGGCTTGAAAAGCTCGAGCGCCATCAGCTTGGGCAGGCCGCACTGGTGCAGCTTGAGCGTCGGGCCGACGACGATGACCGAGCGGCCCGAATAGTCGACGCGCTTGCCCAGCAGGTTCTGGCGGAAGCGGCCGCTCTTGCCCTTGATCATGTCGGCCAGCGACTTCAGCGCGCGCTTGTTGGCGCCGGTCATCGCCTTGCCGCGGCGGCCGTTGTCGAGCAGCGAGTCCACC
>DATIFD010000108.1:0-5753 GCA_035455385.1 Burkholderiaceae bacterium | reverse complement strand
CACCAGAGCGAGCCACACGAGGACGAGCAGCGGACGGCGCGTGAGCATGTGCCCGAGCGTATCGCGGCGACGCGCCGCGCCGTGAAGGATCACCACCCCCACTTGAGGGCACGCCCCTCGGATGCGCCTCGACCGGGGCCTGCGTTCCGGGGGCCCGACGGACCGGGTGGCTTCGGCCTAAAACTGCGGCCCGGACTGCCGATATCGAGGGTCATTGCACAGGCAAGGAGCCCGACGTGCTGCACCCGACGCGGTGGATGCGCCAGTTCACCATCCGTGCCCGAATGACCGGGATCGTCGGCGTCGTGCTCGGCCTGCTGGCGAGCGTCGGTGCCGCGGCCGTCGCCGGCATGGTTCGCATCCAGGACTCCACCGACCGCTTCATCGACGGCACCTTCGCGGTCAGCGTCAAGGCCTCGCACCTGCGCGAGGCCCTGGGCAGGGTCCGCCGGGCCGAGCAGGAGTTGCTGGCCCGGTACGAAGTGATGGACTCGCTCGAGGGGCCCGTCGCCGACTGGCGCAAGGCCGTCGTGGCCGCGCAGCAGGAAGCCGGCGGCCTCGCCGCCGACCGCGCCGACCCGGGCACCGACATGGCACTGCAGGGGCTGCAGCGCTACCACAGCGGCTTCGTCGCGGCGCTCGAGAAGATGCGCAGCGGCGCGCTCACCGCGAGCAACGTGCCGGCCGTCCTGAAGCCGCTCGACGGCGAACTCGACAACGCCGCGAAAGCGCTGGACACGCTCAATGCGTCGTTGCTGCGCGAGGCCGAGGCGGCCCGCGGCGATCAGCGCGCGTTGATGCGCTCGACGCTGGCATGGTTCGGCCTGACGCTGGTGGCCGCGGTGCTGGTGGTGGTGCCGCTCGCATGGATCAACGTGCGCTCGATCTGTCGCCCGATCGACCGCGCGCGGCTGGTGGCCGAGCGCATCGCCACCGGCGACCTCTACTCGTCGGACCGCGAGACCGCGGGCAAGGACGAACCGGCGGCGCTGCTGCGCGCGCTGCTGCACATGCAGGAATACCTGCGCACGCTGGTCGGGCAGGTGCGGGTCTGCACGGACAGCATCGGCACCGCCAGCGCCGAGATCGCGAAGGGCAACGCCGACCTGTCGAGCCGCACCGAGCACGCCGCGTCGAGCCTGCAACAGACCGCCGCATCGATGGAGCAACTGACCGGCACGGTGAAGCAGTCGGCCGACTCGGCGCAGCGGGCCAACCGGCTCGCTTCGTCGGCGGTCGACGTGGCCTCGCGCGGCGGTGACGTGGTGTCGCGCGTGGTCGCGACCATGGGCGAGATCCACACCAGCTCGAAGAAGATCGCCGACATCATCGGCGTCATCGACGGCATCGCCTTCCAGACCAACATCCTGGCGCTCAACGCTGCGGTGGAGGCTGCGCGTGCCGGCGATCAGGGCCGCGGCTTCGCCGTGGTGGCCGGCGAGGTGCGCACCCTCGCCCAACGCTCGGCCGACGCGGCCCGGGAGATCAAGGTGCTGATCGGCACCAGCGTCGACAGCGTCGAGTCGGGCTTCAAGCTGGTGGCCGACGCAGGGCAGACGATGGGCGAGATCGTTGCGTCGGTCGAGCGGGTATCGGGCATCATCGGCGCCATCACGTCCACCGCGTCGGAGCAGTCCGACGGCATCGGCCGCATCAACGTCGCGGTCGACCAGCTCGACGAGATGACCCAGCGCAACGCGTCGATGGTCGAGCAGAGCGCCGCCGCCGCCGAGGCCCTGAACGAACAGGCCGGCGCGCTCTCGCAGCTGGTGGCCACGTTCCGGCTGGACGATGGCTCGGGCGTGCGCGCGCTGGCGATGGCCGCATGGCCGCAGTAGAGAGACCTAGCCGGGCGTGTCGCCGCCCGCGACCGAGCCGGGCCACTCGCGCATCACATCACCCACTGCAGGCTTGACCGGTGCGCGCGCCGGGCTGGCGGCCGGCGTGCCCAGCGCGATCCAGCCGATCAGGGTCTCGCCGGGGCGGCAGAACGCGCGCTGCACGTCCGCATCGCGCACCTTTGCGCCAGACAGCATCTTGCCGCCGAAACCCAGCGCGTGCGCCGCGTTCAGCAGGTTGGTCAACGCGCCGCCGATGCAGGCCCACTGCTCGTGCGCCGGCACCGTTGGGTGACCGAGGTCGATGCGCGCCAGCACGGCCACGGTGACCGCCTTGCCCTGGGCGCGCCCGGCTGCCTCGAACAGCCGCGCCAGCGCCTCGCGCGCAGCGCCGCGCACGACGGCAAGGCGAAACGGGACGAGCGCACCGTGGTCGGGCGCGCGCAGCGCCGCCTGGCACATCGTCGCCAGGTCCGCGTCGCCGGGACCGGGCTCCACCAGGTGCTTGATGCCGACCGACTGCCGCGACAGCAGCAGCCCGAGCGCGGCAGGGGTCGTCGCAGCCATCAGAACACCAGCGCTCGCCATGCGGGATCGGACACCCGGGCGATGAACTGCACCGCACTGCCGCGCAAGATCGGCCCGCGCAGCAGGCGAGCGAATGCATCTGGCGGAGAGGAATGGGAGTCGAACCCACCCAGCAGCGCATGGCGCCACCCACCGGGTTTGAAGCCCGGCCGACCCACCAGGATCGTTTCCTCTCCAATTGATCTCGTCCGTGCGCTCACACCGGCTCCCTGAACAGGTCGGTGTCGCTGCGCAGCTTGTGCACGTCGCCGGTGCGGCGCAGCAGGCCGACACGGTCGAAGTACTCCAGCACCTGGATCGCGCGCTTGCGGCCCAGTTGCGTGGCATCGCGGAACCGGGCGGCGGTGACCTCGGCGCCGGCGGTCGCACCGACCCGGCGCGCGATCGCCGCCAGCTTGTGGATCGCCGCCGGCGGATAGAACAGGTCCTTCACCACCTGGTGCAGTTCGCCGCGCTGCGCCAGCCGGGCCAGCGTGGTGCGCATCAACGCCTCGCTCTCGCGGGTGTCGCGCGCCAGGTCGCGCACCCAGCAGCCTTCGAAGCCGGCTGCGGCCAGCAGCGCGGCGACCTTCTGCGCGATGCGTTGTTCGGTGGCCGACAGCCTGACGCCGTGCTCAGGCAGGTGCACGAACGCGCCGTTGCGCTTGACGGCCCCCGCCGCCAGAGCCTTGGCCAGCAGAGCGCGCCAGACCGGCTCGGGCATCTTCGGCAGCGCCAGACGGCGCAGCCGCGCCGCGTCGGGCCCGAGCTCCTCGCTCTGGCGCTGGTGGTAGTCACGCAGCGCCGACTGCACGGCCGCGTGCGCGGCAGCCACGGACGCCGCATCGAGCGCCCACGCGGGCCGCCCCTCGGCAACCGCCACCAGCGCATCGGGCGAGAGCGGAGGCAGCGACTCGGCGGGCAGCCCTTCGGCGCGCGCCCAGCGCTGCAGGTCCACGCCCATCGCCGACACCGCAAGCAGACCAGCCAGGCGCTCTGCCGCCGTCGGTTGACCGCAGGCCTGCAGCAGTGCCAGGCGCTGCGCCGTGCGACGGTAGCGCACCGGCGCGAACGGATCGAGCACCACGCCGCCGGCCAGCGTGCGCGACGCCGACGCATCGCGCAGCACCACGCGGTCGCCGTGCCAGGCACCGATCGGCCGCTGCAGCACCAGCTGCACGCACGCGCTCGCGCCGGGCGGCAGCGGATCGGCCCCGTCGAGGATCGCCACCGTGCCCGGCGTATCGCTGGCGCCGAGGTGCACGTGCACCGGCGTGCCCGAGCGCAACGCGTGGGTCTCGCCGTGCCACAGCGTCAGCTGCACGTCGATGCGGTCGCTGGCCAGCGCGATCGACGGCGCGGTCAGCCACTGGCCGCGCGCGATCGCCTCCTTGGCCACGCCGGCCAGCGCCACCGCGCAGCGCTGGCCTGCCAGCGCGCGGTCGACCGCGCGGTTCTGCGCATGCAGGCTGCGCACCCGCACGCGCGTGGCCTCGCGCGCCGGCACCAGTTCGAGCTCGTCGTCCACCTGCACCGCGCCGGCGTGCACGGTGCCGGTGACGACGGTGCCGACACCGTCGAGCGTGAAGGCGCGGTCGATCGCCAGCCGGAAGCCGAGCGCGCCGTCATGCGCCACACCGGCGCGCAACGTCTGGCCGAACAGCCACGACCGCAACGCGTCGACGCCGTCGCCGCTGGTGGCGCACACCACGAACACCGGCGCCGCGCGCAGCGGCGTGTCGGCCACCAGCGCCGCGACGTCGCGGCGCACCGCGTCGAGCTGCCGCGCGTCGGCGCGATCGGCCTTGGTGATCACCACCGCGCCGCGTGCCACGCCGAGCAGCGACAGCACGGCGAGGTGCTCGCGCGTCTGCGGCATCACGCCGTCGTCGGCGGCCACCAGCAGCAGGGCCAGGTCGATGCCGGTGGCGCCGGCGAGCATCGTGTGCACCAGCCGCTCGTGGCCGGGCACGTCGATGAAGCCGATGCGCTCGCTGCGCCCGTCGCGCGGCGGCGCATCGAGGAAGGCGTAGCCCAGCTCGATGCTGATGCCGCGCCGCTTCTCCTCGGGCAGGCGATCGGTGTCGACGCCGGTGAGCGCCCTCACCAGCGTGGTCTTGCCGTGGTCGATGTGACCCGCGGTGCCGACGATCATCGAAGCAGGGACTTCAGGTGAGCTCGCGCGCGCTGATCGTGTAGCGGAAATTGTCGGGCGCCAGCTCGTCGAAGCGCCCGCTGGAATTCTCGCCGTTGGGGTACATCAGGAACGGCAGCGTTTCCTTCGCGGCGCTGCCCGGCAGCGTGATGTCGTGGCCGGTGTTCCAGCCGACCCAGTTGCCCTCCCAGCTGCCGAACAGGGCCTTGTTCACCGGTGCGACGAGCGGATGGTTGACGTCCTTGATCCAGTCGGGCGTCTCCTGGCGCATCACCTTCAGCACGTCGGCCGGATCCATCGCGACCCACCCGTGGCCGCGCAGATAGGCCTCTGCGCGGCAGTGTTGCGCCCCCTTCAGATTGGCAGGGTTGGCGCCGAGCTCGCGGTAGCCGAACGCCGACGGTGCCAGCCGCAGCCCGTAGATGTCGCGCGCCGGGATTCCCGCCGAGCGGCACAGGCCGACGAAGATCGCGTTGAGGTCGGCGCACTTGCCGCCGAGGTTGTCGGTCTCGAGCATGGTCTTGATGTCGCCGTTGCCACAGCCGCGCACCTTGGGCTCGCGGTGTGCATGCGTGACCACCCAGCGGTAGATGCCGTGCACCTTGTCGACCTCGCTGCTTGCGCCCCGGGTCGCTTCGAGCGCCGTCTTGCGCACGATGCCGTCGACCGGAATCAGCTCGGTCGGCTCGAGGTAGGCGCGCAGCACGGCCGGGTCTTCGGCCGCCGCGTTCTTCGTCGACCAGTCGACCGCTCGGTTGCGCGTGCGCACGCGGCTGGTCAGCGACAGCGTCGGCGCGCTGACGCCGGCCGGGAACTCGGCGTACAGCATGCGCACGCCGCGCGCGGGGTCGGAGGCGATGCGTGCGACGCTGGCGTTGCCGCTCCAGTCGTTGTCGAGCGACTGCTGGTAGTCGGTGTTGATGTCGGGCACCGGCAGCCAGACCTTGCTGGTGCCCTTTGCGTCCGCCACCTGAACCGTGGTGGTGACCTCGAACGTGCGCCAGGCGCCCAGCTGCGGCTCGAAACGACGCGGCTGCTGCGCCAGCGCGCTCCAGCCGGCAGGCAGCGTTGCCGCCGCGGCGCCGGCAATGAGCAGAGTACGACGGTTCATGCGAAGGGTCATTTGCAGCTCCCGTGGGTGGGGTCGAGGCGGTCAGCGTGCACGCGCCGCCAACAGAGGCGCAAGCCAGCCG
>DATIFD010000107.1:0-3810 GCA_035455385.1 Burkholderiaceae bacterium | reverse complement strand
ATGTAGCGGGACGTGTCACAATCGCGATAGGACTCGTACACGACCCCGATACCGATGTAAGCGTTGTGCCCGGCGGCGAGGTAGACGCCGGCGCGTCCGCCAACGGAGTCGAGATCCGGCAGGTTGTCGATGTAGGTGCGGCTATAGAACGCACCGAGATAGGGCGACACGCGCGGCACCTGGTAGAACACGTATTGCACCGATGGCGTGAGCTTGGTGATGCCGGGATCGCCGCCGGTCCAGGATTCGGCGGACAGACCGATATTGAGCCCGTCGACCAGATAATAACTGGCGCCCACACCGAGAACGAAGTAGCTGTCATTGAAGGCAGAGCCACTGCCGCCGAACACTGCCAGATGGGTGCGTCCCCGGCTGAACACACCGGCGACATCGGCGGCCATGACTGGCGCGGCGGCGATGGCGGCGAGCACGGCGGTGATGAGGGTGGTGCCGGTCTTGGTCATGATCAGGTCTCCATTTGTTTTGGGCGCGCAATTCGCCGTCGTTCCGCCCGCCGCTCACGCCTTGCCGAGCCGGTGCGGCGCGTACAGGTAATACACCAACGGAAACACAAATTTAAGGTCAACACCATTAGTGCTTCGTTAGAATAAACGCCTCTTTTCTGAAAAGCCACCCGTATTCAAAAGACTGTTCGCCCCGGCAACGCCACTAGACAGTACTCGATCAGGCAGTCCAGCCGAGAAAGAGCGGCAATTCCGGGCAACGACGTAGTTTGCGTCGTGGCGGTTATTCAAACAAGCGCTCAACTGTCCCCGGTAATAAGTTCGCCGGTTTGCCGATTCTGGTATCGCTACCGTATTTTTTACCGAAACGTGTGGCGCGTGCCGCCCGCGACGAGCACGATCACGAATTTGTGAACCCGGGCCATGGACGGTGACTTCCAGGGAAAAGGGTGTTTATACTTCTAGGCCCTGCTCGAACCCGCGACGATGCCCGCCTCGCACGACAAGACGAACCGATGTACCGCCGCGTGCCTGCGCAGCTTGTGGTTCGCAACGCTGCTGGTCGCATGGCCGGCGGCCGCAATCGAGGTCGTGGTCGAAGGTCTGCCGGTGGCGCTGCGCAAGCCGGTGCTCGAGCAGCTCAGCATCGAGCAACAAAAGAATGAGTCCAATCTAAGCCCAGCCGCGATCCGCGCCTTGCACAAGCGCGCCGCGGAGGAGATTCGCGCGGCCCTGCTGCCGCGCGGCTACTATCGCGCCCAAGTGACGGCGAAGCTCACGAGCGGTGAGCAAGGTTTCGTGGCACGCTATCGCGTGGAGCTGGGAGAGGCGCTGCGCATCGGCGAACTCGACCTGCAGGTCACCGGTAATGGCCTGGCCGATCCCGCCATCGCTGCATTGCTCAAGAACTTTCCGCTGCGTCAGGGCGAGGTGCTCGATCACGAACGCTACGAGGCGGCGAAGGCGCGCCTTACGCGCCTCGGCGCCGAACGCGGCTACCTCGACGCTACGCTCACACGCCACACGGTGCAGGTTGACCTCGAGGCCTATACGGCGAGCGTGGCGCTGCACTACCAGACCGGTGCGCGCTACCGCTTCGGCTCCGTGCAATTCGAACCCGGCAGCGGCCTCGACCCGGAGCTGCTAGCGCGCTACGTACCGTTCGCTCCCGGCGAACCATTCGACGCCGAGCAGCTCATCGAACTGAGGCGTGGTCTGGTCAACAGTGATTACTTCCAGCAGATCGAGGTGACGCCGCGGCGCGATCTCGCGATCGACACCGAGGTGCCGATCGTGGTGAAGCTTGTGCCGCGGCCGCCCAACAAATACACACTCGGTCTCGGCTACGGCACCGATACCGGGGTGCGCGGCAAAGTCGGCTGGGAGCGCCGCCAGCTCAACGAAGCCGGCCATCGACTCGCCACCGAGCTCAATGCCTCGCAGGTGCGGACCGATCTCACCGCCAGCTATCTCATCCCGGTGCGCGACCCGCGCACCGATCAGTTGTCGTACAACGTCGGCGCCATTGACGAACACCCCGATACCAGCGACAGCCGACGCTACACCGCCGGGGTCGCGTACACGCATGCCGGTGGTCAATGGAGCCTGACCGAGGGCCGCATCGCCGGCTGGCGCAGCACCTACGGCCTGAGCTACGAGCACGAGACCTGGGAGACCGGTAACGAGAGCGGGCAGACGACACTGCTGATGCCGAATGCGAGCTGGCTGTACCTCAAAACCGACAACCGGCTCGTCAGCACCCGCGGCTGGCGCGCCCAGCTCGACCTGCGCGGCGCAAATGCGGCGATCTCCTCGGACGTGACCTTCGGGCAGGCGCGCGCTCAGACCAAAGTCATCGAGCCACTCGGGGCGCGCGGCCGGGTGGTGGCGCGCCTCGACGTCGGCGCTACCTGGATCAATGATTTCTCGACGTTGCCCTCGAGCCTGCGCTTCTACGCCGGTGGTGACCAGAGCGTGCGCGGCTACGCCTACAACTCCCTCGGCCCCGAGGATGAGAACGGTGATGTCATCGGTGGACCGTACCTGCTGGTCGGCAGCGTCGAGTACGAACACCGTATTCTCGAGAAGTGGAGCCTGGCCACGTTCTTCGATATCGGCAACGCCGTGGACAGCTTCGACGGACCTTATTTCAACGGTGCCGGCGTGGGCGTACACTGGAGATCTCCCATTGGGCTGATCCGCCTCGACGTCGCTTGGGCGCTTACGCTCGAAGATCGGCCGTGGCGCGTACATTTCGTCATCGGGCCCGAACTGTGAAGCGCAGACTGCTCATCATCGCCGCTGTCGTCGCTATCGTCACGCTCGCACTGACGGCGCTGCTCACGAGCGAGGCCGGTCTGCAGTGGGCGTTCGCACGCGCTGCCGCACTCGCCTCGGGAGAGTTGCGAGTGCAAGCGCTGCAAGGCAACCTGCTCGGCCCGATCCGCGCGCGCGGCATTGTGTATCGCGACGCGCGCACCGAATTGCACATCGGCGAACTCGTGCTCGACTGGCAACCCGGCGCGCTGCTGCGCGCGACCTGGCACATCACGCGCCTCGAGCTCGACGATGTGCAACTGCAGCGACGCAGCACGCCGGCGAGTAACGCGCCCGCGCCACGGCTATCGCTGCCACTCGCCGTGGAGCTGGATGCCGTCCGGCTCACGCACGCCACCTTTACTATTGACGAGACAGACCCGGTGACGCAGGTGCGTGCGGAGCTGAGCGGCAGCGGACACGACACTCGCGTGCGGTTGACGCAATTCACACTCGAGACCGAACATTACTCCGTTGCCGCCGCGGGACAGATCGACCTCGCCCCACCCTACCCGGTCGATCTCGATCTGCGCTGGTCGGTGCGCGTTCCGTCGCTCGCGCCGCTCACCGGTCACGGCTGGCTGCGCGGCGACACTCGCCGGCTCGCAACCGAACAGCAACTCGCGCCACCGTGGAGCGCACAGTTGAACGCCTCGGCAAGCGATGTGCTTGGCGCGACGAGCTGGAACGCGACGCTCGCGACCGCCGACCTCGATCCAGCCACCTGGCGTCATGGCTGGCCGGCGGCCATGCTGCGCGCGCGCATCGAGGCGCAGGGCGACCGCCGCCAGCTCACGGCCCGCGGCCGTGTCGGGATCACCCGCGCCGGTCGAACGCTCGACGGTGACGTGCGCATCCGCGCGGCCGACACCGGCGTCACCCTCGAGGCGCTCACGTTACGCGAGCGCGACGGCGACGCCATGTTGAGCGCCACGGGCGCGTGGCAGCCGGGTGATGCCGCCGCGCCATTCGCACTGCGCGGCACCTGGCAGGCGCTGCGTTGGCCACTCACCGGCGAACCGCAGGCGCG
>DATIFD010000106.1:0-5714 GCA_035455385.1 Burkholderiaceae bacterium | reverse complement strand
AACGCGGCCTTCAGCTTCGCGTAGTCGTGGCCGTAGGTGTCCATGTGGTCGGCGTCGATGTTGGTGACGACCGACAGCACCGGCATCAGGTTCAGGAACGACGCGTCGCTCTCGTCGGCCTCGACGACGATGTAGTCGCCGGCGCCGAGCCGCGAGTGCGTGCCCGCGCTGTTGAGCTTGCCGCCGATCACGAAGGTCGGGTCGACGCCGGCCTCGGCCAGCACGCTGGTCACCAGCGACGTGGTGGTGGTCTTGCCGTGCGTGCCGGCGATCGCGATGCCCTGCTTCAGCCGCATCAGCTCGGCCAGCATCACCGCACGCGGTACCACCGGAATGTGCGCAGCGCGCGCGGCCAGCACCTCGGGGTTGTCGTCCTTCACCGCCGAGGACGTGACCACCGCCCCGGCGCCGGTGATCTGGGCCGCCGCATGGCCGATGAACACGCGCACGCCGAGGTCGCGCAACCGCTTGGTGGTGGCGCTGGCCGACTGGTCGGAGCCCGACACCGTGTAGCCCAGGTTGTGCAGGATCTCGGCGATGCCGCTCATGCCGGCGCCGCCCACACCGATGAAGTGGATGTGCTTGACCGCGTGTTTCATGCGCGATCTCCGCAGGCAGCGAGCCGCTTCATCGGTGCCCGTCGATACCCGATGAAGTGGGCCGTGTGCTTGACCGCGTGTTTCATGCGCGGGCTCCGGCGACGAGCTGCTGTTCGATCAGGTCGGCCACGCGGGCCGCGGCGTGCGGCCGCGCCAGCGCACGCGCGCGCTCGGCCATCGCGCGCAGCCCCTCGCGATCGAGGCTGCCGAGCAACGCGGCCAGCGAATCGGCGCTCAGCTCGCTTTGCGGCAGGTGGCGCGCGGCACCCTGCGCCGCCATGTAGCTGGCGTTGTCGCGCTGGTGCGACGTGGTGCTGACGATCAGCGGCACCAGCACGCTGGCCACGCCGGCGGCGCACAGCTCGCTGACCGTGATGGCGCCGGCGCGGCAGACGATCAGGTCGCACGCCGCCAGCCGCGTCGGCATGTCGTCGATGAACGGCACGATCTCGGCCTGCACGCCCAGCGTGCCGTAGGCGGCGCGCACCGCGGCCTCGTGGGCGATGCCGCATTGGTGCACCACGCGCGGCCTGCGCTCGGCGGGGATGCGCACCAACGCCGCAGGCACGGTTTCGTTGAGCACCTTGGCGCCGAGGCTGCCGCCCACCACCAGCAGCGACAGCGGGCCGCTGCGGCCGGCGAAGCGTTGCGCCGGCACCGGCAGGGCCTCGATCTCGGCGCGCACCGGATTGCCGGTGACGGCGGCATGCCGCGTCGTGGCCACGTCGGGTCCGTCGAAGCCGAATGCCACCGCGTCGGCCACCGGCAGCAGCCAGCGGTTGGACAGCAGCAGCGACGCGTCGGCATTCACCAGCACCAGCGGCTTGCCGAGCAGCGATGCCATCAGCCCGCCCGGGAAACAGACGTACCCGCCCATGCCGAGCACCACGCTGGCGCCGCGCGCGCGCAGAATGCGCAGGCAATCCCAGAAGGCCTTCAGCAGGCGCAGGCCGCCGGTGACCCCACCAAGCACGCCCTTGCCACGCAGCCCGGCGAAGCCGATCGCATCGAGCGCGATGCCGGTCGGCGGCACCAGGCGGTTTTCCATGCCGCCCTTGGTGCCGAGCCAGCTGACGCTCCAGCCGCGGCGCTGCACCTCGCGCGCCACCGCAAGGCCGGGGAAGACATGGCCGCCGGTGCCTGCGGCCATCACCACCAAGTGCCTCGGCCTCATGCGCGGCCCCCGCGCATGAGCTGCCGGTTTTGGTTCCGGCCGGCCGCGTGCGCGGCCTTCACATGGCTGCGCCATGTGAGCCTCCACCGAAGTCGCCACGTCGCGCGTTGCACGCGTTCGCGCACGATCGTGCTGCGCCCGATCGCGCGGCTCATGCGCGGCCCCCGCGCATGAGCTGTCGACTTTCACTATCCACGCGCACCACGATCGCCAGCGCGATCAGGTTGGTCAGCAGCGCCGAGCCGCCGAAGCTCAGCAGCGGCGTCGTCAGGCCCTTGGTCGGCAGCGCGCCGAGGTTGACGCCGATGCTGATGAAGGCCTGACCGCCGATCCAGATGCCGATGCCCTGGCACATCAGGCCGGCGAACACGCGGTCGAGCGCGATGGCCTGGCGGCCGATCACGAAGATGCGCCGCGTGATCCAGAAGAACGACGCGATCACCACCGCCACCGCGACGAAGCCCAGCTCCTCGCCGATCACCGCGAGCAGAAAGTCGGTGTGCGCCTCGGGCAGGTAGTTGAGCTTCTCGACGCTGCCGCCCAGCCCTTCGCCGAACAAGCCGCCGCGGCCGAAGGCGATCAGCGAGTGCGTCAGCTGGTACGCCTTGCCGCGCGCGTACTTGTCGTTCCACGGATCGAGCCAGGCCCAGATGCGCTCGGCGCGCCAGTCGCTGAACGCGATCATCGCGACGAACGCCGCCAGCAGCACCGCGCACACCAGCAGGAACATGCGGCCGTTGACGCCGCCCAGGAACAGGATGCCCACCGCGATCACCGCGATGACGACAAAGGCGCCCATGTCGGGCTCGGCCAGCAGCAGCAGACCGATCACGGCCAGCGCCACGGTCATCGGCCAGACCGCCTTGATGAAGTCCTCCTTGACGTCCATCTTGCGCACCATGTAGCTGGCCGCGTACAGGGTCATCGAGAGCTTGGCGAGCTCGCTCGGCTGGAAGTTCAGCACGCCCAGCGGAATCCAGCGGCGCGCGCCGTTCTTCATCACGCCGACGTGCGGCACCAGCACCAGTGCCAGCAGCAGCAGCGAGCCGACGAACAGCCACGGCGCCCACTTCTCCCACACCGCGATCGGCACCTGCAGCGTCAGCAGCGCTGCGACGATGCCGATGGCGATCGCCATCGCGTGCCGCACCAGGAAGTGCAGCTCGCTCACTCGCGCGCCCCTCGGGTTGTCGGGCAGCGCGACGCTGGCCGAATACACCATCACCAGGCCGAACGCGAGCAACGCCACCACCAGCAGCGTCAGCGCCTGGTCGAAGCCGGCGATGCGCGTCGGCGACGGCGTCACGCGCTCCAGGCCGCTCCTCACCGGCAGCGCGCGCTGCTTCGGCGCGCTGCGCCAGCGCGCGAGCAGCGCGCGCAGGCCGAAGCGCTGCAGCTCGGCGCTCATGCAGAGATCTCCCCACGCTCGGCGGCCAGTTCGTGCACCGCCTGCACGAACACCTCGGCGCGGTGGCCGTAGTTGCGGAACATGTCGAGGCTGGCGCATGCCGGGCTCAGCAGCACGGCGTCGCCGCCGCGCGCCTGCTCGAAGCACCAGCGCACCGCAGTGGGCAGATCGGCATGGCGCTGCGTCGGCACACCGGTGACCGCCAGCGCCTGCTCGATGGCCGGCGCATCGCGACCGATCAACGCCACCGCGCGCGCATGGCGCGCCACCGGTTCGGCCAGCGGTGCGAAGTCCTGCCCCTTGCCGTCGCCGCCGAGGATCACCACCAGCTTGGCCGGCGCCTTGTCGTCGCCCAGGCCGACCAGCGCCGCCACCGTCGCGCCGACGTTGGTGCCCTTGCTGTCGTCGAACGCCTCGACGTCGCCGACGCGCCCCACCGGCTGCACGCGGTGCGGCTCGCCGCCGTACTCGCGCAGCCCGTGCAGCATCGGCGCCAGCGGGCAGCCGATCGCGGTGGCCAGCGCCAGCGCGGCGAGTGCGTTGGCCGCATTGTGGCGGCCGCGCAGGCGCAGCGCATCGGCCGGCATCAGGCGCTGCAGGTGGATCTCCGGCGGCAGTTCGTCGTCTTTGCGGCGCCGCGCCTCGGTCTCGTCGGGCAGCGCGCGCACCAGCCAGGCGATGCCGTTGTCGGTGACGATGCCGTAGTCGCCCGGGGCGGTCGGCGCCTGCAGGCCGAAGCGCACCACGGTGCGCTTGATCGGCTTGGCCGCCCTGGCCCTGCCCTTGGCCGCCCTGGCCCTGCCCTTGGCCGGCACGGCCGGCGCTGGCGCGGCGAGCATCGCCTCGACCAGCGGGTCGTCACGGTTGATCACCGCGATCGTGCGTTCGCCGAAGATGTGCGCCTTCGCCGCGGCATAGGCGGCCATGTCGCCGTGCCAGTCGAGGTGGTCCTGCGTCAGGTTGAGCACCGCGGCGGCGCTGGGCTCGAAGCCCAGCACACAGTCGAGCTGGAAGCTCGACAGCTCGAGCACCCAAACCTGCGGCAACGCGCCCTCGTCGAGCCGCTGCGACAGCGTGTCGAGCATCGTCGGGCCGATGTTGCCGGCGGCCACCACGCTGCGGCCGGCGCGCTCGACCAGCAGCGCGGTCAGCGCGGTGGTCGTCGTCTTGCCGTTGGTGCCGGTGACGGCCAGCACCTGCGGCGCGTAGTCGCGCTCGGCGCGCAGCACCGCCAGCGCCTGCATGAAGAGCTCGATCTCGCCGGCCACCGGCACGCCGGTGGCCCGGGCGGCCTGCAGCGCCGGCACGATGCGCGGATCGTGGGGGCCGAGCCCGGGGCTCTTGAGCAGCAGCTGCACGCCAGCCAGCCACTGCGCACCGAGCGCGCCGCCGCGCAACTCGGCAGCGGGCACCTGCTCGCGCAGCGCATCGAGCTGCGGCGGCGCATCGCGCGAGTCCCACACCGCGACGCGCGCGCCACAGCGCGCGCACCAGCGCGCCATTGCCAGGCCCGACTCGCCGAGCCCCAACACCAGGACCTGTTGACCGGAAAGCGGCGCCATCTCGTTGCTCACCGGAGTTTCAGGCTGGCCAGGCCCACCAGGCACAGCAGCATCGTGATGATCCAGAAGCGGATCACCACCTGGGTCTCGGTCCAGCCGCTCTTCTCGAAGTGGTGGTGCAGCGGCGCCATCAGCAGGATGCGCCGGCCCTGCCCGTACTTGCGCTTGGTGTATTTGAACCAGCCGACCTGGATCATCACCGACAGCGCTTCGACGACGAAGATGCCGCCCATGATCGCCAGCACGATCTCCTGCCGCGTGATCACCGCGATCGTGCCGAGCGCGCCGCCGAGCGCAAGCGCCCCGACGTCGCCCATGAACACCTGCGCCGGGTGGGCGTTGAACCACAGGAAGGCCAGCCCCGCGCCGGCCATCGCGGCGCAGAAGATCAGCAGCTCGCCGGCGCCCGGGATGTGCGGGAACAGCAGGTAGCGGCTGTACACCGAGCTGCCGACCACGTAGGCGAACACGCCGAGCGCCGAACCCACCATCACCACCGGCATGATCGCCAGCCCGTCGAGGCCGTCGGTGAGGTTGACGGCGTTGCTGGCGCCGACGATCACGACGTAGGTCAGCACGATGAAGCCGAACACGCCCAGCGGGTAGCTCACCGTCTTGAAGAACGGCAGCAACAGGTCGGCCTTGGGCGGCAGGTCGTTCGAGAAGCCGCTCTGCACCCAGCGCACGAACAGCTCGAGCACGCGCAGGTTGGTCGTCTCCGACACGCTGAAGGCCAGGTACACGGCCGCGATCAACCCGATCACCGACTGCCAGAAGTACTTCTCGCCCGACGGCATGCCCTCGGGGTCCTTCTTGACCACCTTGCGCCAGTCGTCGATCCAGCCGATGGTGCCGAAGCCGAAGGTCACCAGCAGCACGATCCAGACGAAGCGGTTGCTCCAGTCGAACCACAGCAGCGTCGAGATGCCGACGCCGATCAGGATCAGCACGCCGCCCATCGTCGGCGTGCC
>DATIFD010000105.1:0-8736 GCA_035455385.1 Burkholderiaceae bacterium | reverse complement strand
TGCATCAGCTTGAGCGGCAGTGCGATCAGTTCGTAGTCGCCCTCGGGCACGTCGTCGAGGACCAGGTTCTCCAGCACGCGCAGACCCAGCCGCCGCAACGCCTGGTGGCTGGGCAGCGCCTTGCTTGCCGCCGGATCGATGCTGGCGGTGTCGATCCCGACCAGCACCACCCCCAGGGCCGCCAGCCTTTCGATGGTTGCGGCCGCATACGCGGTCAGCGCGTCGTCGAAGCGCTCCAGCGGCGCGCTTCGGTAGGTGCGCACGAGCACGCGCGGCGGCAGGTCCGCGATGGCGTGCGCGAGGTGGCGCCACTCGATCAATGGTCCGCAGCCGATCGCGTGGATCACGCGGCAATGACCGATGTAGGGTGTCAGCGGCAAGGCACCGACGGTCTCGCCTGCGGGGTCGTAGTGCAGCGGCGCGTCGGCATGCGCGCCGACGTGCGGCGACAGCTCGATCGCACTGACGTTGACCGGGCAGTCGGCGCCGATCGTGGCCTGCCAGCGCTGGCGGTACGGCGTGTCGCCCGGGAACACCGGTGCGCCTTCGTGCACTGGCGGCGAGATGTCCCACAGCGCAGGGTTTTCGCGCGCCGCCATCGTCGTTGCGCTCAACGAGCGCCGCCCGGGCAGGCGGCAAGGGCATCCATGCGCTCGATGATACGGGTGCCTCCACCAAGCCACCAGCAGTAAAGTCGCCCACCACGGACAGGCGAGCACCATGCATCCCAGCGGCCACGTCGACACCTTTGCGCGCGACAACCTGCCACCGCGCGAGCTGTGGCCGGAGTTCCTGTTCGAGCTGCCCGAGCTGCAGTTCGCGCCGCGGCTGAACTGCGCCGCCGAGCTGCTCGACCGTGCGGTTGCGGGCGGCTGGGGCGACCGCACTTGCGTGCTCGGCGAGGGCGTCCACTGGAGCTACGCCGACCTGCTGGCGCAGGCCAACCGCATCGCCCGCGTCCTGGTCGAGGACTTGGGACTCGTCAGCGGCAACCGCGTGCTCTTGCGCGGCGGCAATTCGCCGATGCTGGCGGCCTGCTGGTTCGGCGTTGTCAAGGCCGGCGGCATTGCGGTGGGCACGATGCCGCTGCTGCGCGCGCGCGAGCTGACCACGATCGTCGACAAGGCGCAGGTCACTCACGCGCTGTGCGACGCGCGGCTGGCGCAGGAGCTGGAGCTGGCGCGGCCGCAGTGCCCGACGCTGCGCCAAGTGGTGCTGTATCACGACGACACCGCGTCCGGGCTGGAGGCGCGCGCGGCGGCCAAGCGCGCGCAGTTCGACGCGGTGGACACGGCGTCGGACGACGTCTGCCTGATCGCGTTCACCTCGGGCACGACGGGCCAGCCCAAGGGCACGATGCATTTTCACCGCGATGCCATGGCCGCGTGCGCGTGCTGGCCGCCGCACGTGCTGCGCGCTGCTGCCTCCGACCGCTTCATCGGCAGCCCGCCGCTGGCCTTCACGTTCGGCCTCGGTGGGCTGTTGCTGTTTCCGCTGGCCATCGGCGCGAGCACGGTGCTGCTCGAGAAGGCCACGCCGGACGTGCTGCTGGGCGCGATCGCGCGCTGGCGTGCCAGCGTGTGCTTCACGGCGCCGACGTCGTACCGGGCGATGGCGGCGCAGGCGTCGGCTCACGACCTGACGAGCCTGCGCAAGTGCGTGTCGGCCGGCGAAGCCCTGCCCGCGGCGACGCGTTCGCTGTGGAAGCAGGCCACCGGCATCGAGATGATCGACGGCATCGGATCGACCGAGCTGCTGCACATCTTCATCTCGGCCACCGAGGAGCAGGCGCGCGGCGGTGCCACCGGTGTCGCGGTGCCGGGCTATCGCGCCTGCCTGCTCGACGAGGCCGGGCGCGAGGTGCCGCGCGGGCAGGTCGGGCGTCTCGCGGTCAAGGGCCCCACCGGCTGCCGCTACCTGGCCGACGAGCGGCAGACGACGTACGTCCAGCACGGCTGGAACCTCACCGGCGACGCCTATCGCGTCGGCGAGGACGGCCAGTTCGAGTACCAGGCGCGCACCGACGACATGATCATCAGCGGCGGCTACAACATCGCCGGCCCCGAGGTCGAATCGGCGCTGATGCTGCACCCGGCGGTGGCCGAGTGCGCGGTGATCGGCGCGGCCGACGAGCAGCGCGGGCAGATCGTCAAGGCCTTCGTCGTGGTGCGCGCCGGCCACGTGGCCGACGACGCGCTGGTCAAGAGCCTGCAGGAGTTCGTCAAGCAGACGATCGCGCCGTACAAGTATCCGCGCGCCATCGAGTTCCGCAGCGACTTGCCGCGCACCGAGACCGGCAAACTGCAGCGCTTCCGGCTGCGTCAAGCGGCGGGCTGACTCGCCCCGGGCGACGCCTCGGCCGGCCGCGGTCTCAGTGGCCCGTCAACAGGCGCGCCGCCAGCCGCAGCGGCAGCCCCGCGGCGCGGATCTTGTCGGCGGCCGTGACGTGGTCGTACGGCACGCGGTGGTAGGTGATGCTCGTCCCCGCGTCGTCGAACACGGCATAGGCGGCGGCGGGATTGCCGTCGCGCGGCTGGCCGGACGAGCCGGGAATCACCAGCCACTGGCGGTCGTTGCGCAACATGATCGGTGCGCCGGGTCTGGGCAAGAACTCGCCGGCGCGGCCGGCGGCCCCGGCGTGGAACAGGCGCTGTTCGTGCAGGTGGCCGCAGAAGGTGTAGCGACACTCGGTGGCCAGCATGCTGCGCAGCGCCATGTTCGCGTTCAGCAGGTACTCCCACTGGTCGGGCGAATAGGCGTTGGCGTGCACGTACAGGTGGTCGCCGCGTCGTTGGGACAGCGGCAGCGCGCGCAGGAACTCGATCTGCGCCTCGTCGAGCTGCGCGCGGGTCCACTCGATCACCGTGCGCGCCTCGATGCGCATCATCGGGTTGGCGCCCAGCACGGTGGCCAGATCGTGGTTGCCCTGCACGACCACGGCGCCCTGCGCCACATGCTCGCGCATCAGGTCGACCACCCAGGCCGGGTCGGCTCCGTAGCCGACGAAGTCGCCGAGAAAGGCCCACTGCTGCACGCCCTGGTCGCGGGCGTGTGCGATCACCGTCTCGACCGCCTCGCGGTTGGCGTGCAGGTCGGTGATCAGCGCGGTCTTCACGGCACCAGCGTGCGCGCCAGCTGCTGGCGCTGGACCTGCGCGGCGTCGAAGAGCGCCACCAGGCCGTCGAGCAGGGCCTGCGCCTTGCGCGTGTTGTCGCTCGCGAGGTTGCAGACGAAGACGTCGAGCGTCACCGCGCGCAGCTCGGGCCAGGTGTGCACCGCGAGGTGCGATTCGGCCAGCAGCAGCACGCCGGTGTGGCCGCCGCCGCCCGCCGGCGCGAAGGCGTGGAACTGCCGCGCCACGACGCTCAGGCCGCTGTCGCGCGCCAGCCGTTCGCACGCGGCGGCGAGCGACGCGCCATCGCGCATCAGGTGGGCCGGATCGCGGCAGCCGAGCAGGTCGGCCGTGAGGTGAACGCCACGCATCGATCGAACGGCGAGGCTGTCACTGACCGATGCGCCCGAGCAGCAGGTACTCCATCAGCGCCTTCTGCACGTGCATTCTGTTCTCTGCCTCATCCCAGACCACCGACTGCCTGCCGTCGATCACCTCGGCGGTCACTTCCTCGCCGCGGTGCGCGGGCAGACAGTGCATGAACAGCGCATCGGGTTGCGCCAGCTGCATCATCTGCGCGTCGACGCACCAGTCCGCGAAGGCCTTCTGCCGCGCCTCGTTCTCGGCCTCGAAGCCCATGCTGGTCCAGACGTCGGTGGTCACCAGGTGGGCGCCTGCGCACGCGGCGGCAGGATTGCGGAAGATCTTCACGCAGGCCGGATTCGCGACGCCGGCAACCCTGGCGTCGATCTCGTAGCCGCTGGGCGTGCTGACGTGCAGCGTGAAGCCCAGGATGTCGGCTGCCTGCAGCCAGGTGTTGGCCATGTTGTTGCCGTCACCGACCCAGGCCACCACCTTGCCGGCGATGCTGCCCCGGTGCTCGATGAAGGTGAACACGTCGGCCAGGATCTGGCACGGGTGGTACTCGTTGGTCAGGCCGTTGATCACCGGCACGCGCGAGTGCGCCGCGAAGCGCTCGATCTTCGCGTGCTCGAAGGTGCGGATCATCACGATGTCGACCATGCGGCTGATGACCCGCGCGGCATCCTCGATCGGCTCGTCGCGGCCGAACTGGCTGTCGGCGGCGGTCAGGTGCACGACCGAGCCGCCCATCTGGTACATGCCGGCCTCGAAGCTGACGCGCGTGCGCGTGCTCGCCTTCTCGAAGATCATCGCCAGCGTGCGATCGGTGAGCGGCTGGTACTTCTCGTAGTTCTTGAAGCGCGTCTTGATGGTGCGCGTGCGCTCGAACAGGTAGGCGTACTCCTCGGCCCGCAAGTCCTTGAACTGCAGGTAGTGCTTCATCAAGCGGTCACCGGGCTTCACGCCTTGCCGGCCAGGAAATCGCGCACCAGCGGCGCCAGGATGCGCACCACCTCGTCAGCCTCGGCCGGCGTCATGATCAGCGCCGGCAGCAGGCGGATCACGGTGTCGGCAGTGACACTGATCAGCAGGCCGGCGTCGGCCGCGCGCAGCAGCAGGTCGCCGCACGGCCGGTCGAGCTCAATGCCGATCATCAGACCCTGACCGCGGATCTCGACGACGCCCTTGATGCCGCTCCACTCGCGCTCGAGGCCCTGCCGGATGCGCGTGCCCACCAGGGCCGCGTTGTCGATCAGCCGGTCTTCGGCGACGATGCGCATCGTCTCGATGCCGGCGCGCATCGCCAGTGGATTGCCGCCAAAGGTGGTGCCGTGGTTGCCCGGGCCGAGCACGTCCTTGGCGCGCGGCCCGACGACGATGGCGCCCACCGGCACGCCGGAGCCCAGGCCCTTGGCCATCGGCATCACGTCGGGCACGATGCCCGCCCACTGGTGCGCGAACCACTTGCCGGTGCGGCCCATGCCGCACTGCACCTCGTCGAGCATCAGCAGCCAGTTCTTCTCGTCGCACAGCGCGCGCAGTTCGCGCAGGTACTCGGTGCGTGTCGGGTTGATGCCGCCTTCGCCCTGGATCACCTCGAGAAACACCGCCACCACGTTGGGGTTGCCGCGCGCCACGTCGCGCACCGCGCCGATGTCGTTCAGCGGCACGCGCACGAAGCCCTCGACCAGCGGCTCGAAGCCCTTCTGCACCTTGACGTTGCCGGTCGCCGACAGCGTGGCGATCGAGCGGCCGTGAAAGGCCTTCTCGTAGACGATGATCTCGGGGCGCTCGATGCCGCGGTCGTGGCCGAACTTGCGCGCGATCTTGATGGCCCCCTCGTTGGCCTCGAGCCCGCTGTTGCAGAAGAACGCGGCCGACAGCCCCGACACCTCGCACAGCGCCGCGGCGAGCTGCTCCTGCAGCGGCATCTGGTAGTAGTTGGAGCAGTGGATCAGCTTGGACACCTGGTCCTGCAGCGCCGGCACCAGCTTCGGGTGCGCGTGGCCCAGCGTGTTGACCGCGATGCCGGCCAGCGCATCGAGGTATTCGCGGCCGTCGGTGTCCCACACGCGGCAACCCCGTCCGTGCGACAGCGCGAACGGCAGGCGACCGTAGGTGTTCATCAGGTGGGAGGCGGCGGGCATGACGGCAACTCCAGGTGGCTCAGGCACGTCCGCTGCGACGGGGATCACGAACGGGCGCGAATTCATTCTAAAGGGGTGGTCGCGACGGGCTGACATGTCACGCAGGGCACGACCGGGCACGAAGGATGCATGCTGCAACGCAAGACCGTCAGGGCACAATCGGAGCCCTGGTGCGCGCCTTGCCGCAACAGGCCGTGCCGGGGGCCACCGGCGCGGCGACGCACGGCCCGTCCACGTCTGCCGCCGTCGTCGCCATGCCAGCCGCCACGCCTCGCCTGTTCAAGATCCAGGGCATCACCCGCGAGGGCAAGACGTTCCGTCCGAGCGATTGGGCCGAGCGCCTGGCCGGTGCGCTGTCGTCGTTCCGTCCTGCAGGCACCGGCATCGGCAGCCACATCCGCTACTCGCCGTACTGCATTCCGCGCGTGGTCGACGGCGTGAAGTGCGTGATCGTCAACGAGGCGCTGCGCGAGGTGGAGCCGATGGCGCTCGACTTCGTGATGAACTTCGCCCGCGACAACCACCTGCTGACCAGCGAGATCACGCCGCAGGACCTGGCCTGACGGCGGCCGCCGCGCATACAACAAGGGCCTGCATCGGCAGGCCCTCGAAGTTCAGCGACACCCGGGTGGCGTCAAACGGACATCGCCTTCAGCCTGGCGGCCAGGCGGCTCTTGTGGCGGGCGGCCTTGTTCTTGTGGAAGATGCCCTTGTCGGCCACCGAGTCGATCACCGGCTGCGCGCTCTTGAAGAGCTCGGTCGCCTTGGCCTTGTCGCCGCTGGCGACCGCCTTCTGCACGTTCTTGATCACCGTGCGAAAGCGCGAGCGCAGCGCGGTGTTGTGCGCGTTCAGCGCCACGTCCTGGCGGGCACGCTTGCGGCCCGAGGCGAGGCGGACGGTCTTCTTCTTGGCTTTGGTGGCAGTGGCCATGGTATTGCGGTGGCGGTTGCGGCGGGCTGTGCGGCAGGCCGCACGCGAAGCCGCGCAGTATACACCGGACGCCCCCTACCTTCGTCTGCGGCGCGACCCGCTGCCTATAATCCGCGCGCCCGATGAACCTGCTCAAGGCCGCATCCACCGTCTCGGTCCTGACGCTGGCGTCGCGCATCACCGGGCTGATTCGTGAAGCGCTCATTGCCAGCGCGTTCGGCGCCAGCGCGCTGACCGACGCCTTCAACGTCGCCTGGCGGATCCCCAACCTGTTGCGCCGGCTGTTTGCCGAAGGTGCCTTTGCGCAGGCGTTCGTGCCGATCCTGGCCGCCACCCGCGAGCGCGACGGCGACGCCGCGACGCACCAGCTGGTCGATGCGGTCGCCACGGTGCTGTGGTGGACCCTGCTGGCCACCGTGGTCGTCGGGGTGGCTGCGGCGCCGGTGGTGGTGTGGCTGGTGGCCTCGGGCCTGCAACGCTTCGACGCGGCGGTGTGGATGACGCGCGTGATGTTCCCGTACATCGCGCTGATCTCGATGGTGTCGCTGGCCGCCGGCATCCTCAACACCTGGCGCCGCTTCGCGGTGCCGGCGACCACGCCGGTGCTGCTGAACCTCGCGGTCATTGCCGCGACGCTGTGGGGTGCCCCGTGGTTCGCGGCCCGTGGCATCGAGCCGATCTACGCGGTGGCGTGCGGCACCGTGGTGGGCGGCATCGTGCAGCTGGCCATCCAGCTGCCGGCGCTGCGCGTGATCGGCTATCTGCCGCGCCTGAGGTGGACGCCGGCGTCGATCGGCGCGGCCTGGCACCACCCGGGCGTGCGACGGGTACTCGTCCAGATGGGACCGGCCGTGCTCGGCGTGTCGGTGGCGCAGATCTCGTTGCTGATCAACACCCACATCGCTTCGCGGCTGGCCGTGGGCTCGGTGTCGTGGCTCAACCTGGCCGACCGCCTGATGGAGCTGCCGACGGCGCTGCTGGGCGTGGCGATGGGCGTGGTGCTGCTGCCGCAGCTCGCATCGGCGCAGGCCCGCGAAGACGGGGCTGCCTATTCGGCCATGCTCGACTGGGGGCTGCGGCTGGTGCTGGTGCTGACGCTGCCGTGTGCGGTGGCGCTGGTGGTGTTTCCGCAGCCGATGCTGGCGACGCTGTTCCACCACGGCCACCTGACGGCGCGCGACGTTGCGCAAAGCGGCGCCGCCCTGGCGGCGTACGGCGTCGGCCTGCTCGGCATCGTGGCGATCAAGGTGCTGGCGCCGGGCTACTACGCTCGCCAGGACATCCGCACGCCGGTGCGCATCGCGATCGTCGTGCTGGCGATCACGCAGGCGATGAACCTGGTGCTGGTGCCGTGGCTGGCCCACGCGGCGTTGACGCTGAGCATCGGCCTCGGCGCGATGGTCAACTCCGCCTGGCTGCTGCGCGGCCTGATGCGCGACGGCGTGTACCGTCCGGCGCCCGGCTGGGGCCGCTTCGGTGCTGCCGTGTTGCTCGGCTGCCTGGCGCTGGGCGCGGTGCTGTACTGGGCCAATGGGGCGTTCGACTGGATCGGCATGCAGCCGCGGCCGTGGTGGCGCGCCGGCGTGCTGGCGGCCGTGCTGGCCGGCGTGGCGCTGCTGTACTTCGCCGTGCTGGCCGCCTGTGGCGTGCGTTTGCGCGAATTCATGCGCCGGGCATGAGCGCGCGCGGTGCGCCGCCGCGGCAAACCGCGGGGCTGAACGCCTACACTGGAGGGGCTGGAACCCAGCACCCCGCGCCGATCGATGCCGTCCCAGTTGCTGTTCAGTGCGCCGACCCCTCTGCAGTACTTCGCCGCCCTGGTGGCCGAAGACGGCAGCCTCGCGCTGCTGGAAGCGGCCATCTCGATCGCGCAGGACGAGTACCCCGATCTCGACGTGCAGGCGGTGCTGTCGGAGATCGATGCGCTGGCGGCCAAGCTGAAGGCGCGGCTGCCCGCCGACGCGGCGCCGGTGCAGCGGCTGCGCCTGCTGAATCGGTACTTCTATCGCGAGCTCGGGTTCGCCGGCAATGTCAACGACTACTACGATCGGCGCAACAGCTACCTCAACGACGTGCTGGCGCAGCGTCGCGGCATCCCGCTGACCTTGGCGCTGCTGTACATCGAGCTGGCCAGCCAGCTCGGCCTCACGGCGCGCGGCGTGTCGTTCCCGGGGCACTTCCTG
>DATIFD010000104.1:0-2048 GCA_035455385.1 Burkholderiaceae bacterium | reverse complement strand
CGCACGCCGATGTTGAAGCCGTCCGACTTGTTGCCGAGCAGATTCTGCGCAATCGTGCCGGACAGGATCGAACGTGCCGACCCCGACTTGTTGTCGAGCGAAGCATATCCGCCGTACAGCGCGGTGCGCTTGGACAGGTTGTAGATGTACTGCAGGCTCCACAGCGTGGCGTCGCGCTGGTCGAGGTTGACGCCGAGGATCGAACCCTTGCTGTCCACATCACCGTAGCCAGCCTTGAACTCGCCCTGACCCAGCGGCACGCTGACGCTGATCTCCCACATGTTCTCCTTCCAGCTGCCGTACTTGTTCTGGTTGTACAGGCCGAACAGCTTGGCGACGCCAAAGTTCCACGACGCGCCGATGTTCTGCACCTCGAAGTTATCCGTACCGGTGGTGTCGGTTTTGCCATAGCCGAACGCCGCGTCGAACGGCCCGGACGCAAAGCCTGCGCGCAGACCCCAGTACTTGTTGTTGTCGTTGCCCTGGCCCAGCGCGTACTGCGCCTGGCCGTAGAAGCCGCCCAGGTTGCCCGGCAGGAAGTAGCCGATGGTGTTGTTGGCGCGGACGCCGGTGGTCGACACCGGGCCGTTGGGGTTCGCCAGACTCACCAGGTTCGTGCTGTTGCCGAGGCCGTTGGCACCGTACGCGTCGAAGAACACCAGGTTCCAGAATGACGGGGTGTAGTCGCGACCGAGGCGGATTTCACCGCCGCGCTGGCTGATCAAGCTCACCGTCGAACGGCGCTGCCAGGTTTGGCCGCCGGCATTGCCGTCCTGGCTGCTCATCGCACCTTCGAGCCAGAAGCCTGCGCCCAGCCCGCCGCCCAAGTCTTCGAAGCCGCGGAAGCCCAACCGGTTGCTGTTCAACTGGTTGCTTTGCATCGACGTCGTCTTGGCGTCGCCGTTCTTGATCTGGTTGATGCTCAGGTCAACCACACCAAAGATCGTCACCGACGACTGTGCCGACGCCACGCCGGCATAGGCGCCGAGCACTGCGAGGGCGAGCAGAGATTTTTTCATTGCAATGATCTCCTAGGTTTGAACGAGAGGTCCTGATTCCATGGATAGCCGTCGCGCCGACGTGGGCGAGGCCAATCAGGCCAACCTCCTCAGCGGAAGCTGCGGCTATTGCACCAGAGCGGTCAGGCCGATGCAAAGTCTTGGCGCGCAAACACCTCGGTGATGTTGTCTGGCAACAACGCGAAACAGTCGCCGGAGAGCATCTGCCCTTCCAGCTTGGCGGAACGCGGGGAAACCCACCCCTGGGATTCCGATAAGCTGCGCGATGTGACCCTTGACGATTGGATTGCGAGCGCGGACCAGGCTTTGCGCACGCTGAGCGGTGGTTCGCACGCGGCACGCGCCCGACCGGTCGCCGAGGAGGCCGACCTCACGCCGCAGGAGCGCAGGCTGTCGGGCGCACTGCTGCGCGTGGACCATGTCGGGGA
The DNA here is from genome assembly GCA_035455385.1 of Burkholderiaceae bacterium. Taxonomy (GTDB): domain Bacteria; phylum Pseudomonadota; class Gammaproteobacteria; order Burkholderiales; family Burkholderiaceae_C; genus JAEUPI01. Next base: position 601 of record DATIFD010000104.1, on the reverse strand, counting down.
GGTCTGTGCGCAGGCGCTGTATCAGGCGCAGGCGCTGGCGAGCCGGTCGCCGCACCTGCGCCAGCAGATGCAGCGGGCCGCCGCCGAGGAGGTCGACCATCTGGCGTGGACCGAGCGCCGCCTCGCCGAGCTCGGTGCGCGCACGAGCCTGCTGAACCCGCTCTGGTACGCAAGCGCCTTCGGCATCGGTCTGGTCGCCGGCCTGGCCGGAGACCGCTGGAGCCTGGGCTTCGTGGTCGAGACCGAGCGTCAGGTGGAGCAACATCTGGCCGGCCATCTCGAGCGACTGCCCGGCGCGGACGCGCCGTCGCGCGCCATCGTCGAGCAGATGAAGGTCGACGAGGCGCAGCATGCCGAAACGGCGCAGTCCACGGGCGCCGCCGAGCTGCCCTCCGCCGTGAAGCTTGCGATGCGCCTGGCCGCGCGCGTGATGACGCGCACCGCGCACTACGTCTGACGCGCATCGCCGCGCTGCTACGCGGCGACGATCTCGTGGCTCGTACTGATCTGCGCGGACTTCGCCAGCATCGCGGTGGCCGAGCAGTACTTCTCGTGCGACAGCGCAACGGCGCGCGCCACGGCGTCGCTGTCGAGCTCATGC
>DATIFD010000103.1:0-4632 GCA_035455385.1 Burkholderiaceae bacterium | reverse complement strand
AAAGCCGAGTCGATCGACACCCGGGACGTTGCGCAGCTGATGGATGCGCTTGCCCAGACCGCCAAGTTGCACGAGATCGTGGTGAACGAGCGCTGGGTCGACGAGGGCCTGGGCGAGGGGGCCTGATGCATGCGGAGGGGGTGCTCCGACGCACAAGGAGGATGTTCACCATGCGACGCGCATCGGAGCCATTTCGGACCGCCCTGGTCATTGCAGTGTGCCTGTGGGTTTGCGACGCTGCCGCAGCGCAGACTTACCCGCCAGCGGTCAGCCACCTCGTCACTGCCGCGAAGGCCCAGATCAAGACGATCGACATGGCGACGTTCAAAGACGCATATGACAAGAATTCCGTCGGCCTGCTGATCGACGTGCGCGAACCCGAGGAGTACGCAAACGGATTCATCCCCGGCGCCATCAATGTGCCGCGTGGCGTCATCGAACTGAGGATATGGGCTTACGTCGGGTTTCCCGACAAGACCGACTTGAGCAAGAAGATGACGCTGTACTGGTTGCTGCTGAGTCACGTCGCCGTCGCCCCCGCCAGCGCGGGAGCGTGAATCAGGGCTGAACCGTCCTCGCCGCGAGCGGTCAGAACTTCTCCATCCACGGCCGCAGGTCCAGTTCGTGCGTCCAGGCACTGCGGTGCTGCTGGTGCAGCATCCAGTAGTTCTCGGCGATCGCATCCGGGCTGAGGATGCCGTCGCGGTCTTTCAGCGCGTAGCGCTCGGGAAAGTTCGTCCTGATGAATTCGGTGTCGATCGCGCCGTCGATCACCACATGTGCGACGTGGATGCCCTGGGGCCCGAGCTCGCGCGCCATGCTCTGCGCGAGCGCGCGCAGCGCGAACTTGGCGCCGGCGAACGCGGCGAACGTCGCGCCGCCACGCAGGCTCGCGGTGGCGCCGGTGAACAGGATCGTGCCGCGGCTGCGCGGCGTCATCACGCGCGCCGCTTCGCGCCCGATCAGAAAGCCGGCGAGTGCGCCCATCTCCCACACCTTGCGGTAAACCCGCTCGGTGGTCTCGGCGATCGGAAAGCGCACGTTGGCGCCGATGTTGAACACCACCACCTCGAGCGGCGCGATCTCGCGCTCGATCGTCGCGAACAGCTCGGCGACCTGGGCCTCGTCGCGCGCGTCCGAGCCGAAGCCGTGCGCGCTGCCGCCGGCGTCGCGGATCTGTTGCAGCAGCGGCTCGAGCTTGTCGGCGTTGCGGCGCGTGACGCAGGTGCTGAAGCCTTCGCGCGCGAAACGGCGTGCGATCGCGCCGCCGGTGGCGTCGCCGGCGCCGACGACGAGGGCAGCTTTGGGCTCTGGCATGGTTGTGTCTCCGGCCGTCGCTTCGCGCCTTGACTTCGCTTCGCGAAGCTAGCCTACGACGCAATCACTGAGTGCTCGCGCATTCAATGATTGTCTTTGGGGATGAAAGCGCCGCGCTGCCCCACCAGGAAGTCGAGGTCCGCGCCCTCGTCGGCCTGCAGCACGTGGTCGATGTAGAGCTTCCAGTAGCCGCTGGTCAGCCTCGGCACCGGTGGCTTCCACTCCGCGCGGCGCTTGGCGAGCTCCTCGTCGCTCACGTGCAGGTGCAGCCGGCGCTTCGGCACATCGAGCTCGACGAGGTCGCCGTTCTTCACCAGCGCGAGCGGTCCGCCGGCGGCGGCCTCGGGCGCGGTGTGCAGCACCACCGTGCCGTACGCGGTGCCGCTCATGCGCGCGTCGCTGATGCGCACCATGTCGGTGATGCCCTTCTTCAGCACCTTGGGCGGCAGCGGCATGTTGCCGACCTCGGCCATGCCGGGGTAGCCCTTGGGGCCGCAGTTCTTCAGCACCAGCACGCAGGTCTCGTCGACGTCGAGGTCGGGGTCGTCGATGCGCGCGTGGAAGTCGTCGGAATCCTCGAACACCACCGCGCGGCCCTTGTGCACCATCAGCTCGGGCGTGGCGGCGCTCGGCTTGATCACCGCGCCGCGCGGCGCCAGGTTGCCGCGCAGCACCGCGATGCCGGCCTTGGCCTTGAACGGCTTGGCGACGGTTCTGATCACGTCGGGGTTGAAGTTCTCGGCGTCGGCGATGTTGTCCTTCACCGTCTTGCCGGTGACCGTCACGTGGTCGAGGTGCAGCGACGACGCAATCTCCTTCATCACCGCGGGCAGGCCGCCGGCGTAGCAGAAGTCCTCCATCAGGTGCTTGCCCGACGGCTGGATGTCGACCAGGCACGGCATCTCGCTGGCGAGCTTCTCGAAGTCGTCGATCGACAACTCGACGCCCAGGCGGCCGGCGATCGCGATCAGGTGGATCACCGCGTTGGTCGAGCCGCCGATCGCGGCCAGGGTCTTGATCGCATTCTCGAACGCCTTGCGCGTGAGGATGTCGCCGATCGAGACGTCCTCGTGCACCAGCTCGACGATGCGCCGCCCCGCGTTGCGCGCGATCACGTTGCGCCGGCCGTCGACCGCCGGGTACGCCGCGTTTCCCGGCAGCCCGAGGCCGAGCGCCTCGACCATCGAGGCCATCGTGCTGGCGGTGCCCATCGTCATGCAGTGGCCGTGGCTGCGGTGCATGCAGCTCTCGGCGTCGAGAAAGTCCTGCAGCCGCAGCGTGCCGGCGCGCACCTGCTCGCTCATCTGCCACACCCCGGTGCCCGAGCCGAGCTCCTGACCGCGCCACTTGCCGTTGAGCATCGGCCCGCCGGAGACGCCGATCGTCGGCAGGTTGGCGCTGGAGGCGCCCATCACCAGCGCCGGCGTGGTCTTGTCGCAGCCCATCAGCAGCACCACGCCGTCGATCGGATTGCCGCGGATGCTCTCTTCGACGTCCATGCTGGCGAGGTTGCGGTACAGCATCGCGGTGGGGCGCAGCAGCACCTCGCCGAGCGACATCACAGGGAACTCCAGCGGAAACCCGCCCGCCTCGTAGACGCCGATCTTCACCTGCTCGGCCAACGTACGGAAATGCGAGTTGCACGGGTTCAGCTCGCTGAACGTGTTGCAGATGCCGATCACCGGCCGGCCGTCGAACTGGTCGTGCGGGATGCCTTTGCCCTTGAGCCAGCTGCGGTAGGCAAAGCCGTCGCGGTCCTGGCGGCCGAACCACTGCTGGCTGCGCAGGTCCTTGGGGTTCTTGCGGGGTTTGGTGGGGCTCATGGCGTGGGGTCTGTCGCGGCGGAAGTGGGAGAAGAAGGAACGGCGCGGGTGGCACGATGGTAGCCCTTGGCGCCGATCGCGCGCGCCAGCGGGCTGCGGACGTCGCCGCCGTCGCGCAGCCGCGCGATCACCGCGGCGAAGTCGTGGCGCGGAGCCCAGCCGAGCTCGCGCCGTGCGCGCTCGTTGACGTAGACGCGGTCGATCGCGGGCACCATCGACCAGCCGCGCCGGGCGTACTCTGCCTCGTAGCCGGGCACCCGGCGGCGCACGACCGCTGCGGCGTCGCGGCGCAGCTCGGCCAGGTCGTCGCGTGCGAACGGCGTGGTGGCGCTGATGATGTAGCGGCCGAAGCCGATGCGCGGCGCCTCTCGAAGGGCCAGCAGGTGCGCGTCGACCACGTCCTCGATGTCGACGCGGCGGTACAGGAACTCGCTCGCCTTCAGGTTGTCGCCGTCGTAGGCGCTGCGCGCATGGCGGTCGTCGTCGTCCTCGGGGAAGAAGCGCGACGTGCGCAGCACGATGCACGGCATGCTGCTGTCGCGCTGTACCAGCTCGCACAGGTCTTCGGCGGCGACCTTGGTGGCGCCGTAGATGTTCTTCGGCACCGGCACCACCTCTTCGGTGATCCACGCCGCCGGTTCGCCCGGCGCCGGCACCAGCGCGCGGCCGAACGCGCTGGTGGTGCTGGTGAAGACGAACGCCTTCACGCCAGCGGCCGCCGCCAGCTCCAACAAGTTCAGCGTCCCGGTGACGTTGACGTCGACGAAGGCCTGGCGCGGGTGCGTGGCCACGTGCGGCTTGTGCAGCGTGGCGGCGTGCAGCACCGCGTCGACGCCGGCCATGCAGGCACGCACCGTGTCGCGCTGGGCGATCGAGCCCACCACGTCGGTGGTGGGCGAGGGCAGCACGTCGAGGCCGATCGCCTCGTGCCCTCTGCCGCGCAACGTGCGCATCAGCGCGTCGCCCAGATGGCCCGCGCTGCCGGTGACCAGGATTCTCATCGTCGTCGTCGCCGCCGGGTGAACAGACCCTAGACTAGCAGCCGCCCCGACGCCGCGGCGCCACCGGAGAACCGCATGAGCAGCGCATTGAACTTCCGCCTCGACCACCGCGTGGCGCTGGTCACCGGCTCGTCCACCGGCATCGGCCTGGCGATGGCGCGCGGCCTCGCGCAGGCGGGCGCCACCGTGGTGCTCAACGCGCGCAACGCGGCGCGCCTGCACGACGCCGCGGGCGCGTTGCGCGCCGAGGGCCTGAAGGCGCACGCGCGGGCGTTCGACGTCGGCGATTCGGCGGCCGTCGACGCCGCGGTGGCCGAAATCGAGGCCGAGGTCGGGCCGATCGACATCCTGGTCAACAACGCCGGCACCACGCGCCGTGTGGCGCTGACCGAGGTCAGCGACGCCGACTGGCGCACCGTGCTGCAGACCAACCTCGATGCCGCGTTCTTCCTCGGCCGCGCGGTGGCGCGGCGCATGATTCCCCGCAAGCG
>DATIFD010000102.1:0-18934 GCA_035455385.1 Burkholderiaceae bacterium | reverse complement strand
ATCGACGAAGAACTCGGGATCGTCGAACTTCACCGCACGAACGCCCTGCCGGCCCAGGCGCTCGAGCGCTGCAGCGAGCTGATCGAAACGGTCCAGCGACTCGATCACGGGCGTGAAGCTCAACGCTCGCCCCAGTTGGCGGCGCTGCTCCATGACGTGCGGATAGAAGGGCCAGGTGAGCAGGTGGCCGATGTCCAGATAGCCCACCACTGCCTGGGGGCCCGTGGCCTGCAGCAGGAATTCGACCATCTTGGCCTCCGCCTCCGCATCCAGCACTGCGTTGCCGGTGACGTTGCCGCCGGGCCGCGCCAGGCTTGCGACATGGCCCCTTTCGACCGGGTCGAAGTAGAAGCGATCGACGACGACCGGCACGGTCCGCGTCAGCGCCCGGATGCCGCGCAGGGCCATGTCACCCTCCACGAGGTAGAGCAGATCGACTTTCAGTTGCAGCAGCTCCGCGGCCCGCTGCTGCAGCCGCCTCGACAGCTCGGGCTCGGTCTGGACGCCCGGCGCGCGGTGCACGTATTCGACCTCGCGCCCTTCACGATATCCACGGCGACCCATTTCATCGGCAAACGCCCGCCACTCGTCGAACTGCGGGTAGCCCGCGGATAGCGCCAGCACGCCGAGACGGCGCGGCCGCGCCTGCACCTGGGCGCGCAAGGGCCACGGCGCCGCCAGGGCGGCTGCAACCCCCAGGGTCGTGCGGCGCTTCATGCGAGCCTCCTGCTTCTTCGCCGCTCGCATTGAAACACTCCCGTGGCGTCGCGGCTGGTCAGCGTCCACATGATGCCGCGCGGCACACGGCGCTGACCGCGCGATCGAATCGCTCGTCAGCCTGGCAGCCCTTGGCTGAGCACTTGGCGGGCGAGTTGAACCAGGAAGCCCCGCTGTGCCGGCACGATCCTGGTCGCGGCTTCAGAGAGATCCAGCCACTGAACCTTGTCGACCTCGTCGAATGCCTGCATCCTGCCCGAGCCGCGCGGCCACTCCAGCGGGAACTTGTTCGACCGGAAGCCGGTGAGGTCCCATGCATCGTCGACCGCCCAGGCCGAAACCCACTTGCCGCTGGGCATCTTGATCGGCTCGAGCGGCACGAACGTGCCGGCCGGGCGGTGACCGGTCTCCTCTTCGAACTCGCGCAGCGCGGCCTCGAACGGATTCTCGTCGTCACCGTACTCGCCCTTGCCGATCGACCAGGCGCCGCTGTCCTTCCTGGCCCAGAACGGCCCGCCCGGGTGCACAAGCAGCACCTGCAGCCGACCGTCTCGCAGCCGGTAGGGCAGGATGCCGGCGCTCTTCTTGTGGCCGATCATCGCGGCGTCCTCGGCGGATCGGCGGGCAGGGGGTGCCCGTCCGCGGGCGCGGCGCCAGGCCGGTGCTGTCGGTTCATCGGCACATTGTGACGAAGCCGGTTCCCCGGGCAGGGAGGCGGGTACGCCGGGTGAGTGGGCAGCCGGGCTTTGACCCTCTCAACGGCGGGGCCGCGGTTGCCGCGACACTGCGCATCGTCGATTCGCCCGCTGCCGATGCCCGACGCCGCCTTGTCCCAGCCTGCAGCCGCCGACGGTCTTCTACGGCATCTCGATCATCTGGCAGCGCGACCTCGGCGTGCTGCATCGCTGCCTGGTGCCCGGCGTCGCGCAGCGCGCTGGTGCTCGGCAAGGCGCTGTCGTCGGGTGCGCGCGGGCTGTCGCAGGCGATCGTGATCTACGGCTGCGCGCTGGCGATGCACATCGGTGGCGCTGGCCAATCTGCTCAGCCATGCAGGCGACGGCCTGCGCGCGGTGATGCTGCGCCCAGCGACAGCATGTTCGGCATCGCGCACGACCTCGCGGTGCTCGCCGCGGCGGCCGCAGTGGCGGTGGCGATCGCCAGCCGCACGCTGCCGTGCATGACCGAGTGAGGCGGCGGCCAGTGACAATGGTGCAATGCTCCGTGCACCGAAAGGACGCCGTCATGACCACCCCGACCAGTCGCGACATCGCCGCCAACGGCATCACGCTGCGCATCACCGAGCAGGGCAGCGGCCCGCTGGTGCTGCTGTGCCACGGCTGGCCCGAGCTGGCGCACTCGTGGCGGCACCAGATTCCGGCGCTGGCCGCGGCCGGCTACCACGCGGCGGCGCCCGACATGCGCGGCTACGGCGGCAGCTCGGTGCCGCACGACATCGCGGCCTACGCGATCACCGACCTGGTCGGCGACATGGTGGCGCTGGTCTCGGCGCTGGGGCGGGCGCGGGCGTGCATCGTCGGCCACGACTGGGGCGCGAACGTGGCGTGGACCGCGGCGCTGATGCGGCCCGACCTGTTCACCGCGGTGGTGGCGATGAGCGTGCCGCACCGGCCGCGCAACCCGACCGCACCGCCGCTGGCACTGCTGAAGGCCGCAGGGATGGAGGACTTCTATTGGTTCTACTTCAACCGCGAGGGCGTGCCCGAGGCCGAGTTCGAGCGCGACATCGTCGCAGCGATGCGCAAGGTGCTGGTCGGCGGTTCCGGCGACGCGCCGGGCGACGGCGCGGTGTCGCTGATGGTGCCGCCGGGCAGCGGCTTTCTCGATCGCGCGGCGAACCCGGCCGCGCTGCCGGCCTGGCTGAGCGAGGCCGACATCGAGGTGTTCGCGGCGGCGTTTCGCAAGAACGGGCTGCGCGGGCCGTTCAACTGGTACCGCAACCTCGATCGCAACTGGGCGCTGCTGGCGCCGTTCCAGGGCGCGCTCGTGCGGCCGCCGGCGCTGTTCATCGCCGGCACGCGCGACGGCGTGATCGCCTCGCCGATGGGGCGCAAGGCGCTGGAGACGCTGGCCGAATCGGTGCCGAACCTGCGCGACAAGGTGCTGATTCCCGGCGGCGGGCACTGGATCCAGCAGGAGCGGCCCGCCGAGGTGAACGCGGCGCTGCTGCGATTCCTGGCGGCCGACTATCCGGCGTGATGCAACGGCGCCGTCTGCGCTGAACCGTGCTGCGGTCGTGGTCCGCATCCTCGACCCACGCATCGCGCAGGTCCTCAAGGATCCGTGGTCGTTCGTCGCCCGGACGCTGAGGGGCTTCAGAGCCAACCAGGGGCTGCTGCTGGCAGGCGCGGTGGCGTACTACGCGCTGCTGTCGGTCGTGCCGCTGCTGATCCTGACCACCATCGTGCTGTCGCACGTGATCGATCAGGACGAGCTGCTGCAAACCGTCGGCCGCTACCTCGAGTGGCTGGTGCCGGGGCAGTCCGGCGTGCTGGTGGCCGAACTGGCCAACTTTCTGGCGCACCGCGAGCTGATGGGCTGGGTGCTGCTGATCACGATGGTGTTCTTCAGCTCGCTGGCCTTCACGGTGCTCGAGAACGCGATGTCGGTGATCTTCCACCACCGGGTGGCGATCCGGCGCCGCCACTTCCTCGTGTCGGCCATCATTCCCTACGCCTACATCCTGAGCCTCGGGCTGGGGTTGTTGCTGGTGGCGCTGGTCGCGGGCAGCTTGCGCGCGATGGGCCAGGAGCACGTGCAGTTTCTCGGGCGCACCTGGTCGCTGGGCGGCGCATCCGGTGTGTTGCTCTACCTGCTCGGGTTCGTCGGCGAGGTGTTCGTGCTGGCCTCCATCTACATGGTGATGCCCGTGGGCCGGCTGTCGCTGCCGCACGCGCTGATCGGCGCGGTGAGCGCTGCCGTGCTGTGGGAGCTGTCGCGCCACGTGCTGCTGTGGTACTTCGAGACGCTGTCGCAGATCACCACGGTCTACGGCTCACTGACCACGGCGATCGCGGTGCTGCTGAGCCTGGAGGTCGCGGCGACACTGCTGCTGTTCGGCGCGCAGGTGATCGCCGAATACGAGCGCATCGACACCGTGCACGGCGGTCACCGGTCAGGCGAGCCGTTCAACACGGGGCGGCGCTGACGGCCAGCCGGTCAAATCAGCTGGTCTGACTCAATGCAGCGCGCAGCTGCCGGGTCCGTCGGGATGGCCGCACGATCCGCAGGGGCCGGCCATTGCCGGTGTGGCATCGGGCGCCGACGCCGCGGTGGCGAACACGGACAGTTGCTTCTCCAGCTGCCTGGAGTGGCACTGCGGGCAGTCGAGCTCGGTGTCCGCGCGAACGAGTTTTTCAAACTTGCTGCCGCAACTCCGGCAGGCGTATTCGTAGATCGGCATCAATCGCCCCCTTCCTGTGCAGTCGATTGTCCGGCAAATCCGGTGGCCACCGTCCAAGGACCCATGGCAGGAAGTCGCGGGCAACGGCCCTCTCGTGGGCACCGGTCACGGCGATCCCCGTGGCGTTTGAGCGCGTCAGGGCCTGTCGTCGCTGCCCGATCCGTCCGACGCGTCCGACCCGGTGTCGGGCGTCACGACATCGAGGCGACCGCACCACTCGAGCAGGCGTGGGTCTCGCCACCAGTCCACTTGGGCCGCCTCGTGGCAGTCGGCATCGGTCTGTACCCGGCCCTGCTGCATCACGATGCCGCTGAAGTGGCGGCCTTGGTCGCTGAACTCGACATCACCGAGGTTCGAGCGCACCGGAAGCCGGCCTTCGGAATGAAGCGTCGTGCCCCTTGCCACGTTGCCGCTGGCCCCAGCGCCAGCTGCGTAGGCCGCTTCGAGTGTTGGGCTGGACCCCAGCGACGGTGTGGCGCCATGCGCGCCGTCTCCGAATCGAACGGTCGCTTCGCCGGCCTCGGACGTCGTCACAGTGAAGGCGTTGTCGAACGCACTCGCCGAAAGGACGGCGCGTGCCGTCCATGCGATCGAGGACATGCGGCTCTCCGAGTCTGCAGGGTCGGTTCCCCGCGATGGGTTGCAGCCGCGTCGCAGGAGGTTCAGCTGCGCGTCGACCCCGGGATCGGCGTCACTGCCCGCGAGCGGCGCCCTGCGGTCGCAGCGCCTCAGCGAGCCGCCGCTCGAGCACCGCGGCGAATGCGGCGGGATCGATCGGTCGCATGGCGATCTCCTCGCACGACACCGTGCGCGCGCGCAGCGCGGCCTTGTCCTCGGGACGGGCGAGGGCGTTGCACAGCAACGCCCAGTCGGGCGCACCGACCAGCGTGCCCGCCACCAGCAGCACCGAGTCGCGCCGGCGACGCTGCGCCAACCCCACCAGCTTGCGGCCGCCGCCGTCGACCACCTCCCACGGCGACAGGCTGCCGTAGCAGGCCCAGCGCACGGCGGCGCCGGTGTCGTTGGCGGCGCTCACCTCGGCGGGCGGCAGCGCGCGGCCCGCGATGCCAAGCGCGGCCAGCGCGTCGACGTGCAATTCGGCGATGCGGCGATAGCTCGGCACGACGCCGCCGCGCACCCACGGGTGGTCGTGCGGCACCACCACCGATGCGCTCACCAGCCACGGCCCCACCAGCACGGCACCGCCGCCGGACTCACGCAGCAGGGCCTCGGCGCGCGCGCCGAGGCGCTGCTGCACGCTGCCGTGCCACTCGCGTTGCGAGCAGCCGAGCACCACCGCCGGGGCAGCGTAGGTCCAGACGCGGTGGCGCGGCGCGCGCAGCGGTTCGTCGAGCGCGCGCGTGTTCCAGCGCTGTTCTTCGCTCGCGGTGTCTACGGCGCCCCCTGCAAGGTCGCGATCGCCTGGCCGCGCTTGAAGGTGTCGCCCGCGGCGATGTGCAGCGACGCCACGCGTCCAGCCGTCGGCGCCGTCACGTCGAGGTTGGCCTTCACGAGCACCACTTTCGCCAGCGGCTGGCCGGCGCGCACGGTGTCGCCGGCGGCCACCAGCCACTGGTCGAGCAGCGCCTCGACACCGGCCTCCACGCCCTCCCAGGCGCTGTCGGGCAGCGTGACGCCGAGGCTCACGTTGCCCCCTGGCTCGCTGCGCTCGCGTCCCCCCGAGGGGGAGCGAGCCGCCTTGGGTCGGCCCGGCGGCGGCTCATGCCGTTGCCGCTGCGGCCGTGCGGGCGCTCATCAGTTTCTTCGCCGCGTCGACGATGCCCGCCGCCTGCGGAATCACGAACTGCTCGAGCGGCCGGCTGTAGGGGATCGGCACGTTCGGCACCGCCAAGCGCCTGACCGGCGCCTTGAGCTTCACCGTGTCGAGGTTCTCCGCCACGATCGCCGAGATCTCGCCGGTCAGGCCGAAGCCGAGGTAGTCCTCGTCGGCGACGATCAGGCGCCCGGTCTTGCCCACCGACTTCAGCACCGCGTTGCGGTCCAGCGGTACCAGCGTGCGCAGGTCGATCACCTCGGCGCTGACGCCGGCCTTGGCCAGCTCGTCGGCCGCGATCAGCGCCTTGTGCACCATCTGGCTGATCGTGACGATCGTCAGGTCCTTGCCTTCGCGCGCCACCTGGGCCCGGCCGAACGGCAACGTGTAGGTCGCTTCGGGCACCTCGCCGCTGCTGCCTTCGAAGTAGGCCATCCACGGCAGGCCCATGATGCCCTTGTGGTACATGAACAGCACCGGGTTGTCGTCGCGGATCGCCTGGGTCATCAGGCCCTTCGCGTCGTAGGCGTTGGACGGCACCACCACCTTCAGCCCGGGCATGTGCGCAAAGGTCGCGTACAGGCACTGCGAGTGTTGTGCGGCGTCGTTGTAGCCGCCGCCGATCGCGGTGGTGAGCACCACCGGCAGCTTGATGTTGCCGCCGGCCATGTAGGTGTTCTTGGCCAGGTGGTTGTAGATCTGGTCCATGCAGACGCCGAAGAAGTCGACGAACATCAGCTCGGCGATCGGGCGCATGCCGCTGGCCGCCGCGCCGGTGGCCGCGCCGATGAACGCGGTTTCGGAGATCGGCGTGTCCATGATGCGATCCTTGCCGAACTTCTCCAGCAGGCCGCCGGTGGCACCGAAGATGCCGCCGTAGGCGCCGATGTCCTCGCCCATCACGAACACGTTGGGGTCGCGCGTCATTTCCTGACCGACGGCTTCGGCGATCGCCTGGGCCATCGTGAGGTTGCGGGTCTTGCTCATGGTGTGCTCCTGAGTCAGGCGGAGACGAACACGTCGGCCAGCGCATCCTGCGCCGCCGGGTACGGACTCTTGCGCGCGTAGTCGTACGCATCGGCGACGCGCTGCTTGGCGCGCGCGACGAGGTTGGCCTCGTCGACGTCGTTGAGCAGGCCCTTCTGCTTGAGCAGGCTCGCGAGCCTGGGGATCGGGTCGTTCTTGCGCAGCGTGGCCACCTCGTCCTTCGGCCGATAGACCTCGGGGTCGCCCTGGAAGTGGCCGAGGTAGCGGTCGGTCTTCACCTCGATCAGGCTCGGGCCCTCGCCGCGGCGCGCGCGCGCGACCGCCGGGCCGACCGCTTCGAACACGTCGACCGCATCGTTGTTCTCGACGTGGATGCCGGGCATGCCGTACGACGACGCGCGGTCGGCCACCCAGTCGACCGACGTGGCCGCGGTCTTCGGCACCGAGATCGCCCACTTGTTGTCTTCGCAGACGAAGATCACCGGCAGCTTCCACAACGCCGCGAGATTGAGCGACTCGTGGAACGACCCTTGGTTGGCCGCGCCCTCGCCGAAGAAGGCCACCGCGACCCAGTCCTTGCCGAGCTTCCTGGCCGCGAGCGCGGCGCCGCAGGCCGGCGGCAGGCTGGCGCCGATGATGCCGCTGCAGCTGAAGCGGTGCTCGGGGTCGAACAGGTGCATGTGGCCTCCCTTGCCCTTGCCGAGGCCGGTGGCCTTGCCGAAGATCTCGGCGGTCATCTTGTCCAGCGGCACGCCCTTGGCGATCGCGAAGTGGTGCGGCCGGTGCGTGCCGACGACGGTGTCCTCCTTCTTCAGGTGGGCACACACGCCGACGGCCACCGGCTCCTGCCCCGCGGCCAAGTGCATCTCGCCGGGCACCGGGCCCGAGCCGATGTCGAAGGCGAGGCCTTTCTGGATGTGCGGCGGCAGTTTGCCTTCGAGGTAGACGTTGACCATGGTCTCCTCGTAGTGGCGGATCGCCACCATCGTCTCGAACATCCACAACAGCTGTTCCTTGCTGGCTTGCATGTGCGTCTCCTTGAGCCATCGAACGGTGACGCCCCTTTGAAGCTCCGCGCAGGTCGGGGCAGGGGAATCGCGACGATAGACCTCGACCGTGCCCGGTGGCAATGCACCTGCAGCGTCATTGAGCCGGATCACCTGCCGCGCTGGCGCGGGCCGCCGCGGCGATGCGACGCGCCGCGCCTACTGTGACGTCGGCTGCTGCGGCGCAGCGATGTCGGCGGGCGGGTAGTACGCCTTGCTGCCCAGCGCATCCACCCGCGCCCAGAAAGCCGGCCCCGCGGCAAGGCCGCGCGGGTCCTTGTCGGCGGCCATGCGCCAGATGGCCCACGAGTCCGGGTGCAGCCGGGAGGCCTCGGCCATCTGCGCCTGCGCCTCGTCGACCTGGCCATGGCGCAGCAGGTGCTGGCCGAGGCGGAAACGCGCGTGCGCCTCGGCGATCGCATCGTCGGGCACCTGGAGCTTGGCGGCAGCGCGGGCCTCGTCGAGCGCGTTGATGCTGGCTGCGCCGCGCAGCACCCAGTCGCGCACCGCGTCGATGTACAGCGTCTTCGCGCGGTTGCGCTCGGCGATCACGGCATCGGGCACCGCGAAGGTCTTGCGGTCCATCGCCCGGAAGCTGTCGATCGAGCCGGCCGTCTCGGGCGGGCGCACGATGCGGCCGCGCTCGTCGATCCACACCGCCTGCGGCACGTTGACGAGGTTGTACAGGTCGGCCACGTGGTGATCGGGGTCGATCAGGCAGGGGTAGGTGGCCCGGGCCTTCTCGATCCACGGCCGCGCGGCTTCGGCATGGTCCAGCGCGACGGCGACGACGGTGAACGCGCGATCCTTCAGTTCATCGAACAGCGACTGCCACACGGGCAAGTCGAGCCGGCAGCCTCACCAACTCGCCCAGGTGGCGAAGAACACCTTCCGGCCCCGGTAGTCCGACAAGCGGTGGACGCGGCCCTGCAGATCGGGCAGCGCGAAGTCCGGCGCCTGCAACGTCGCCAGCGCGGTGCCGCGCTGTGTGGCGCCGGTGCCGAGCACCCAGGTGCGCGACGCGGCATCGCGCACCACGGGCTGACCGCTGCGGCGCCACATCGCCGCCAGGTTCAGGCGGCCGTCGCGCACGAGATCGCTGCGCATCGCGGGCGGCAGCGGCACGCACACGTCGCCGTGGCACAGCCCCTCGGGCTTCCAGCTCCAGCCGGTGGCCTGCTCGACTGCTGCGGCGTCGAGCCACAGCGCGTCGCCGTCGGCGCAGGCGTCGGGCCATTGGGTTTCACGCTGGTCGTGCAGGACGGTGATCATCGGGCCGGCTCCTGGGTTTGTCGCGGCGCGAGCCGCATGCGATGGGGGACGAGCCCGATTCTCGGGCTTTCCGATGCGCGCCGCACGGCGCCGGCTGCGGCGGCTCGACGATCCGGCGGCCGCGCGCGCAGGCTCCGCCTTGACGGCCCCGGGCGCTGCCGGCTCAGGTCCGCGTGCCCTTGAGCAACTCGCGCGCGATGATCAACTGCTGCACCTCGGTAGCGCCCTCGTAGATGCGCAACGCGCGGATCTCGCGGTACAGGCGCTCCACCGTGACGCCGCTTCTCACGCCGAGCCCGCCCCACAGCTGCACCGCGGCGTCGATCACCTGCTGCGCGCCCTCGGTGGCGGCCATCTTGGCCATCGCGGCTTCGCGCGTGACGGTGCGGCCCTGGTCGCGCTGCCACGCCGCGCGGTAGGTGAGCAGCGCAGCGGCGTCGATCGTGGTGCCCATCTGCGCCAGCTTGGCCTGCGTGAGCTGAAAGTCCGCCAGCGTGCCCTGGAACATGCGCCGGCTGGTGGCGCGCGCGATCGCCTCTTCGAGCGCGCGCCGTGCAAAGCCCAGCGCCGCCGCCGCCACCGAGGTGCGGAACACGTCGAGCGTGCGCATCGCCACCTTGAAGCCTTCACCGGCCTCGCCGATGCGCTGGCTCGCCGCGACGCGGCAGCCGCGAAAGCGCAGGCGCGCCAGCGGATGCGGCGCGATGACATCGATGCGCTCGGCAATCTCGAAGCCCGGCGTGCCGGCCTCGACAATGAACGCGCTGATCCCGCGTGCGCCCGGCGCCTCGCCGGTGCGCGCGAACACCACGTAGAGGTCGGCGATGCCGCCGTTGGAGATCCAGGTCTTCTCGCCGTCGAGCACGTAGGCGTCGCCGTCGCGGTGCGCCGCGCACTGCATGCTGGCCACGTCCGACCCGGCGTCGGGCTCCGACAGCGCGAACGCGCTGATCGCCTCGCCGCGCGCCACGCGCGGCAGCCAGGCCTGCTTCTGTGCGTCGGTGCCGGCCAGGCTGATGGCACCCGAGCCCAGGCCCTGCATCGCGAACGCGAAGTCGGCCAGACCGTTGTGGCGCGCCAGCGTCTCGCGCAGGATGCAGATCGCGCGGGTGTCGATCGCATCGGCCGCGCCGCCGTAGGCGCGGCCGCCCACCGCGTGCGTCAGCCAGCCCGCAGCGCCGAGCGCGCGCACCAGCGCGCGGCAGTCGGCGTCGACGTCGTGGCCGTGCACGTCGCGCACGTGGTGCGCCGCCCAGGCGTCGAGCTCGCCGGCCATGGCGCGGTGGCGCGGCTCGAAGAACGGCCAGTCCAGATGATCCTGCGCGGTGACCTGCGCGGTCTCGATGCGGTGCTGGCTCATGGATGTCTCCCGGCGTTCCGTGGCCGCATTCTCGTACCGCGGCGGGCATGAGGGACCGCGGACGCAGCGATGACCGCCTGCAGCGGGTAACCCCGCAAGTCGACAGCCCGCCGTTCGGGCTGAAATACCGTACGCCTGGTCGCAGCCGAGCCCGGCGCCGGAAGCGAGTTGCCGATGACGACCCGACGCACCTTCGTGATCGCTGCCCCGGCCTGCTGGCTGGTGGCCGGCGCCGCCCCGGCGCAGAGCTACCCGAGCAGGCCGATCCGCTACATCGTGCCGGTGCCCGCGGGCGGCGGCAGCGACTTCGTCGGCCGCACCGTGTGCGAACGCTGGGGCAAGGCGTTGGGGCAGACGTTCATCGTCGACAACCTCGGCGGTGGCGGCGGCGTCATCGCGTCGCAGACCACCGCCAGGGCCGCAGCCGACGGCTACACGCTGATGCAGGGCTACGTCGCGACGCACGGCACCAGTCCGGCGACCCGGGCCCTTCCGTACGACCCGATCAAGGACTTCACTCCGATCGGCATGATCGGCGGCACCCCCAACGTGCTGGTGGTCGACGCCAAGCTGCCGGTGAAGGACCTGCCGGGCTTCATCGACTACCTGAAGAAGAACCCCGGCAAGAGCAGTTACGGCTCTGCGGGCAACGGCTCGCTGACGCAACTGGTGATGGAGCTGTTCAAGCAGCAGTCGGGCACCTTCATGCTGCACGTGCCGTACCGGGGCATTGCACCGGCGTTCAACGACCTGTTGGGCGGGCAGACCCAGGCGATGTTCCCCGGCCTCGCGGCGGCGTTGCCGCACATCCGCGCGGGCCGCATCAGGCCGCTGGCGATCACCGGCGCAAGCCGCCAGCCGACGGTGAAAGACGTGCCGACGATGATCGAGTCCGGCTTCAAGGGCTTCGATGCGGTGCAGTGGTACGGCGTCGTCGGGCCTGCGGGCATTCCGCCACCGATCGTCAAGCATCTCAACGAGACGCTGACCGCGACGGTCTCGGCGCCGGACATGAAGGAGAAGCTGGCGTCCGAGGCGGTGGACCCGATGCCGATGAGTGCCGAGCAGTTCGGCCGCTACATCCAGGCCGAGGTCATGCGCTGGACCGCGCTGGCCAGGGAACGCAACATACAGGTCGAGTAGTGAGCGGGCAGGGCAGCCGATCATGGCGCGCAACACCCAGGTCGCCGCCGACCAGAGCGCCCCGCCGATCACCGGCGCGCCGGCGCACTTCGTCGCCACCCATCCGTCGCGCGCTTGGGGCGACGCGGTCGATCACGGGGCGCATCGCACGTTCCCACACGCACATGAAGACGATCATTCATCCGGCGGGGTCCGGTGGCCTCGGCCAGCCCGACGGGTCGACCCAACTCACAGCGGCCGACGCCATCCCCCGTCACCGCGGCCGCTGCCGGCCAGCCAGGGGAAGAAGGAGACGAGGATGATCAAGGCAGTATCCGTGTTCGCGGCGACGCTCTTGCTGGCCGCTTGCGCCACGTCGCCGCAACCCGGCAGCGCGGCGCGCGTGAAGGTCACGCCGTTGGGCAGCCACGACGGCGAGTTCTGTGCGCGCGACCGCGCGATGGTGTTCGAGGATCCGGACGGCACACGCATCCTGTACGACGCCGGGTTCACGGTGCGTGGTGCCGACGATCCGCGGCTCGGCAAGATCGACGTCGTGCTGCTGACGCACGTTCACGGCGATCACCTGGGGCCGGCGCATCAGCCCGCGGCGAACGCAGGCACCTGCGCCAGCCCGCAGTTCACGGTGAAGGACACGCCGTACTCCAACACGGTGAAGATCGCGGTGGCCAAGAAGGCCAAGCTGCTGGTCGGCGCCGAATTGAACTACTACTTCACCACAGTCCTGGCCGCAGCGGGCGGCGATCCGAAGCAGGTCGTGGTCAACCGCTTCGGCTCGCTGCAGAAGGTCGGCGGCGTCAGCATCGCCACCGTGCCCGCGGTGCACAGCAACGGCCTGGGACCGGAGTTTCTCGACAAGGAGCTGGGCGACGCGCTCGCGAAGAATGGCCTCACCGCTTATGTCGGCCCGCCCAATGGCTACGTGGTGAAGTTCAGCAACGGCCTCACGGCCTACCTGTCCGGTGATACCGGTCTCACCGCGGAACAGGATCTGGTCGTGCGGCGCTACTACAAGGCCAACATGGCCGTGATCAACATCGGCGACGTGTTCACCACCGGCCCGACCGAAGCGGCCTACGTGATCGACGAGATGGTCAAGCCTGCCGAGGTCATCATGTCGCACGCCAACGAGGTGGCCACCACCGGAGGCAAGGTGGTGCAGGGCAGCCGCACCGATCAATTCATCAAGGCGGTGAAGGTGCCGGCGCACGTGCCGTTGAGCGGCAAGACGATGGAGTTCGACGGCGGCGGCCGCTGCGTGGCGGGCTGCTGATTCGCGCGCGATCGCAAGCAGCCGGGCGCGCGATCGCGCCGCTGCTGGCGCTCTGGCACCAACGGCTGCGCGGTTGGGCGGGATGATCATGAGGTCGTACGTCAAGCACGCCAGGTTCGACGGCCGCCTGTTGATGGTGGGCTGCGGCAGCGTCGGTCAGGCCATGCTGCCGCTGCTGCTGCGCCACCTGGAGATCGGGCCGGCGCAGATCAGCGTGATCGCGGCCGACGACAAGGGCGAGGCGATCGCGCGCGAGTTCGGCGTCAGCTACGAGCTGTGCCCGCTGACGCCTGCCAACTTTCATGCCGTGCTCGACGGACGGCTGCAGCGTGGCGACTTGCTGCTCAATCTGTCGGTCGACGTGTCGAGCCTGGCCCTGATCACGATGTGCCATGCGCGCGGCGCGCTGTACCTCGACACCTGCATCGAGCCCTGGGCCGGCACCTACACCGACCCCGCGCTGACCGGGTCGCAGCGCTCCAACTACGCGCTGCGCGAAGCGGTGCTGGCGTTCGGCCGTGCCAACCCGGTTGGGCCCACGGCCGTGCTGACGCAAGGCGCCAACCCCGGGCTGGCGTCGGCGTTCGTCAAGCAGGCGCTGCTCAACCTGGCAGCCGACGCCGGCCAGCGGCCGGCACCACCGGCCCGTCGCGGCGACTGGGCACGGCTCGCGCAGCGGCTCGGCGTGCGGGTGATTCACATCGCCGAGCGCGACACGCAGCTGACGCCGCGGCGCAAGGCCAAGGACGAGTTCGTCAACACCTGGTCGGTCGACGGCTTCATGGCCGAGGGGCGCCAGCCGGCCGAGCTGGGCTGGGGCACGCACGAACGCCATTGGCCCGCCGATGCGTCGCGCCACGGGTTCGGCAGCGACGCAGCGATCTACCTGCGTCGCCCCGGCGCCGCCACCCGCGTGCGCAGCTGGACGCCGCTGGAGGGCCCTTACCACGGCTTCCTGATCACGCATGCGGAGTCGATCTCGATCGCCGATCACCTGACGCTGAAGGAGGGCGGCGCGGTGCGCTACCGCCCGACGGTGCACTACGCCTACTATCCCTGCGACGATGCGGTGCTGTCGCTGCACGAGGCGGCCGGCCACGGCTGGCGGCCGCAGCCGCGCCAGCACATCCTGCGCGACGAGATCACGCAGGGCATGGACGAGCTCGGCGTGCTGCTGATGGGCCACGCGCGCGGCGCCTACTGGTACGGCTCGCGGCTGACGATCGGCCGCGCGCGCCGCCTGGTGCCGCACAACAGCGCCACCAGCCTGCAGGTGGTGGCCGGCGTGCTTGCCGGCATGGTATGGGCGCTGCGCCATCCGCAGGCCGGCGTGGTGGAGCCCGAAGACCTCGACCACGACCTGGTGCTGTCGATCGCCGGGCCCTACCTGGGTGACCTGGTCGGCGTGTACGGCGACTGGACGCCGCTGCAGAACCGGGGCTGGCTGTTCGACGAGACGCTGGATCGCGACGATCCGTGGCAGTTCGTCAACTTCCGGGTCGACTGACCTCTAACTTGACAGCTGGATGGTCGCGCCCGAACGCGCACTCGCCGCGATGGCCTCGAGCATCGCCGCGATGTCCAGGCTCGCCTGCGCGGCGCGTTCGATGGCCGCGACGTCGCGCGCCGCGACCACGGCGGCGAACGCCTCGGCGGCGAAGCGAAAGCCGCTGCCGGCCGGGCTGGCGATGCGTTCGAACGGGCCGTTGCCGGGCCCGCGCCGCACGCGCAGCAGGCTCGGCTGGTAGCCCCACGGGTGCGCACGACCCCCTTCGGCCGTGTGGTTGAGGAACTCGGTGGTGATCACGCCGTCGCTGCCGACGATGGCGGCGTGGCGGTGCAATGCGGCGTCCATCTGGCACGACAGCTGCGCCACGACGCCGCCCGCGTAGTGCAGCTGGGCGGTGGTGGCGATGTCGACGCCGGTGGGCCCGATGCGCGCCTGGGCCTGCACGCGCTGCGGCGTGCCGGGGATCGCCAGGCGGATCAGGCTGAGGCAGTAGCAGCCGGCATCCATCAGCGCGCCGCCCCCGAGCTCGGCGATCGAGCGGATGTTGGTGCCCTGCGGATCGCGCAGCGTGAAGCCGAAGCTCGCCTGCACCGAGCGCACCGAGCCGATCGCGCCGCCGTGCAGCAGCTGAAGCAGCGCCGCGGTCTGCGGCTGGAACCACCACGGGTAGGCCTCGAGCAGCATCACGCCATGCTCGCGCACGGTGTCGAACATCGCGCGCGCCTCGGCCAGACCCATCGCCAGCGGCTTCTCGCACAGCACGTGGCGGCCTCGCTGCGCGGCGCGCACCGCCCACTGCGCGTGCAGGCTGTTGGGCAGCGGGATGTAGACCGCATCGAGCGCGTCGTCGTCGAGCAACGCGTCGTAGCTGCCGTGCGCGCGGGCGATGCCGAACTGTGCGGCGAATGCCTGCGCCTTGGCCGCATCGCGGCTGGCGACCGCGTCGAGGCGCACGAGCTTGCTCGGTGCGACGTCGCGCGCGAAGTGCCGCGCGATGGCGGCGCAACCGAGGATGCCCAGGCGCAGGGGCGGTTGGCCGGTGGGTGTCATCGCGCGCGATTCTGCATGAGAGGCCCTGCAGCGACCGCGCCGGCGCCAGGCCGAAGATCGAGGGCCATCGACTTCTGGCAAGCTCGCGACATGACGGGCCCGAACCCCAGCGACCCCCCTGCGCCGCGCGACGTACGCATGCGCGGCTTCAGCCGCCGCGCCGAGGTCGACGACGCCTGGCGCTGGATCGAGCGCCACGCCGTGCCGTTGGCCGTCGAGCCGGTGCCGATCCACGCCGCGACCGGCCGCGTGCTGGCGCACGAGGTGACCGCCGCGCTCGACGTGCCGGCGTTCGATCGCGCGGCGATGGACGGCTACGCGGTGCGCGGCGAGGAGACCACCGGCGCCAGCGACTACAACCCGCTGGCGTTCCGCGTCGTCGGGCGCGCGCTGCCGGGCCAGCCGTTCGACGGCACGGTCGGGCCCGGGGAGGCCGTGCGCATCATGACCGGCGCGCCGATGCCGGCTGGCGCCGATGCCGTGGTGCCGGCGGAGTACGTGCGCGACACGCCGCAGGGTATCGAGGCGGCGGCGGCTTTCGGCCCCGGCAAGCACGTGGGTCGCGTCGGCGAAGACATCGCGCGCGGAGCGGCGGTGCTCGCGGCGCGTCGGCGATTGCGCCCGCAGGACGTCGGCGTGCTCGCATCGCTGGGGCTGGCCGAGGTGGCGGTGATCCGGCAGCCGCGCGTGCGCATCGTCGTCACCGGCAACGAGGTGGTCGCACCGGGCGTGCCCAAGGGCCTGCACGACATCTACGACGCCAACTCGGCGATGCTGTTCGGGCTGGTTGCGCGCGACGGCGGCGTGGTGCAGGCGCACCTGCGCACCGGCGACGACGCCGCGCGAATCCGCGATGCCATCACCGCGCCCGGCGCCGACGTGGTGCTGGTGTCCGGCGGCTCGAGCGTGGGCAGCGAAGACCATGCGCCGCGGCTGCTGGCACAGGCGGGCGAACTGGCGGTGCACGGCGTGGCGATGCGCCCGTCGAGCCCGGCCGGCATGGGCCGCGTCGGCGAGACGCTGGTGTTCCTGCTGCCGGGCAATCCGGTGTCGTGCCTGTGTGCCTACGACTTCTTCGCCGGCCGGGCGATCCGCCTGCGCGGTGCGCGGCCTGCTCAGTGGCCGTACCCGCAGCAGCGCGCGGTGGTCGCGCGCAAGATCGTCTCGGCGATCGGTCGCGTCGACTACTGCCGCGTGCGGCTCAATGGCGGCGAGGTCGAGCCGCTCGCGCTGAGCGGCGCCTCGGTGCTGTCGTCGACCACCCGCGCCGACGGCTTCGTGGTCGTGCCCGCCGAGAGCGAGGGCTACGCGGCCGGCAGCGACGTCGACGTGTTCCTCTACGACCCCACCTGACGCGATGACAGGCTCCGATCCACACGCCGATACACCGCCAGCCGACGGTCGGCAGACGCAGTTCCTCACCGTCATCACGCGCGACGAGGCCACCGAGCGCTTCCGGCGTCACCTGAGGCTCGAGCCGTTGGGCGTCGAGAGGGTGCGCCTGGCCGACGCGCTGGGCCGCGTGCTGGGCGAAGACGCGATCGCGGACGTCGACGTGCCGGGCTTCGACCGCTCCAATGTCGACGGCTTTGCAGTGCAGGCCAGCGACACCTTCGGCGCCACCGAAGAGGCGCCGCGCCGCGTGCAGGCCACGGGCGAGGTGCTCACGCCCGGCATGGTGTTCGGCACGGAGGTGGCCGGCGGGCGCGCGAGCGTCGTCGCCACCGGCGCGATGGTGCCGCGCGGCGCCGACGCCGTCGTGATGGTCGAACACACCGAGGTCGTGCGCGCAGACGGCGGGCACTCGGTCGAGATCAGCCGCGCGGTGACCGCGGGCGAGAACGTCAGCTACGCGGGCACCGACATCGCGCGCGGCGAGACGGTGCTGCGCGCCGGCCAACTGCTCACGTCGCGCGAGATCGGGGTGCTGGCCGCGATCGGCGTGGCCGAGGTGCGCGTGCACCGGCGGCCGCGGGTGGCGATCCTGTCCACCGGCGACGAGATCGTGCCGCCGGGTTCACCGTTGCCGCTGGGCGCGGTCTACGACTCGAACGCGGCCATCATCGGCGCCGCGGTGTCGGAGCTCGGCTGCGAGCCGGTGCTGCTGGGCATCGTGCGCGACGACGAGCACGCGCTGGCCGATGCGCTGGCGACGGCGCTGCAGCACGACGCGGTGCTGCTGTCAGGCGGCACGTCCAAGGGCGCGGGCGATCTGTCGTATCGCGTCGCCAGCCGCCTCGGCGATCCGGGCATCGTCGCGCACGGCGTCGCGCTCAAGCCCGGCAAGCCGATCTGTCTGGCCGTGAGCCACGGCAAGCCGGTGGTGATCCTGCCCGGGTTCCCGACCTCGGCGATCTTCACGTTCCACGAGTTCGTGGCGCCGGTGCTCCGTGCGTTTGCGGGCCTGCCGCCCGAACGGCGCCAGCAGGTGAGCGCGACGCTGCCGATGCGGGTCAACTCCGAGCGCGGGCGCACCGAATACCTGCTGGTCGGACTGGTGCAAGGCGACGGCGGCCTGCGCGCCTATCCGATGGGCAAAGGCTCGGGGTCGGTGACCACCTTCAGCGGCGCCGACGGCTTCATCACGATCGATCAACACACCGAGATCGTCGATGCCGGCACCGAGGTGCCGGTGCAGCTGCTGGCACAGCGCCTCGAGCCGGCCGACCTGGTGATCATCGGCAGCCACTGCGTCGGGCTCGATGCCTTGGTCGGCCGGCTGATCCGCCACGGTGTGCGGCCCAAGGTGCTGTACGTGGGCAGCATGGGCGGATTGAAGGCAGCCCAGCGCGGCGAGTGCGACATCGCCAGCGTGCACCTGATGGATCCCGACAGCGGCGAGTACAACCGCCCGCTGCTGACCGAGACGCTGGCCCTGGTGCCGGGCTATCGCCGCATGCAGGGCCTGGTGTTCCGCGCAGGCGACACGCGTTTCGCCGGCAAGAGCTTTGCCGACGCGGTGGCGGCGGCGCTGGCGGATCCCGCGTGCACGATGGTCAATCGCAACGCCGGCAGCGGCACCCGGGTGCTGGTCGACGAGCTGCTCGGCGCGCGCCGGCCACCCGGCTACGGCGTGCAGACGAAGTCGCACAACGCGGTGGCGGCCGCGGTGCAACAAGGCCGCGCCGACTGGGGCGTTGCGATCGACACCGTGGCGCGACAGTACGGCCTGGGCTTCATCGCGCTGCAGGAGGAGCACTACGACTTCATCGTGCCCAAGTCGAGGCTCGAGCGCCCGGCGGTGCGCGCATTTCGCGAGCTGCTTGCCGACGCGGGCGTGCGCGAGCAGCTCACGCGGCTCGGCTTCCGCTTGTCGTAGCGTCCCGGTGCGGCGGCGGCACGGCGGGGCTACGCAGGTCGCTCGGCCGGCGGATGCCCGAT
>DATIFD010000101.1:0-2199 GCA_035455385.1 Burkholderiaceae bacterium | reverse complement strand
CTTCGTGGTCCAGGCCGCGCTCGCCGACGAACTGGACCTGGCCGTACCGACGACGACCTGGCACGTCGCGCGCGACGGCTTCGCAGAGGCGGTGAACCTGCTGGCGCTGATCACCGGCTCGCTCGGCAAGATCGCGCTGGACATCATGATCATGGCCTCGACCGAGTTCGCCGAGGTCTACGAACCCTTCGTGAAGGGGCGCGGCGCATCGAGCACGATGCCGCAGAAGCGCAATCCGATCTCCAGCGAGCTGATGCTGGCTGCCGCCAAGGGCGTGCGCCAGCACGCCGGCTTGATGGTCGACGCGATGATCCACGACTTCGAGCGCGCGACCGGGCCGTGGCATGCGGAGTGGGTCGCGCTGCCCGAGAGCTTCATCCTGACGGCCGGTGCGCTGCACCAGGCGAAGTTCGCGCTGGGAGGCCTGATCGTCGACACCGGGCGCATGCGGCACAACCTCGGCATCAGCAAGGGGCTCATCGTCGCCGAAGCGGTGATGATGGGTCTGGCCCCCTCGATCGGCCGCCAGCAGGCGCACGACGTGGTCTACGACGCCTGCCGCAATGTCCATGAGAAGGGCGGCACGCTGGCCGAGGCGCTGGCCGCGCTGCCGGCGGTGACGAAATACGTCGATCGCGCCACGATCGACCGACTCACCGACCCTGCCAACTATCTCGGTCTCGCGCCGCAAATGGTCGACCGCGCGCTCGAATCGTCCGCCCGCGCCGACGGCCCCCGCTGAGCACACCCAGCGCCGCGACCGTCACGCCCTGCATTGCGAGGCCACCATGCCAAAGACCCTGATCGAACCCTTCCGCATCAAGAGCGTCGAGCCGATCCGCATGACCACACGCGCCGAGCGCGAGCACCTGCTTCGGGCCGCGCGGCTGAACGTGTTCAAGCTTCGCGCAGAGGACGTGCTGATCGACTGGCTCACCGATTCAGGCACCGGCGCCATGTCGTCGCGCCAATGGGGCGCCATCATGGAAGGCGACGAAAGCTATGCCGGCGCGCGCAGCTTCTTCCGCCTGGAGGCGGTGATCCGGGACATCACCGGCATGCAGCACTTCGTGCCCACGCATCAGGGCCGCGCGGCGGAGAAGGTGTTGTTCACCGCGGTCTGCAAGGCCGGGCAGCTGGTGCCCAACAACTGCCACTTCGACACCACGCGCGCCAACCTGGAATACCTCGGCGTGGAGGCGGTCGACCTGGTGATTCCCGAGGGGCTGCAGCCCGCGCTGATCCATCCGTTCAAGGGCAACATCGATCTCGCGCGCGTCGAGGCGTTGCTCCGGGAGCACGGTGAGCGCGTCCCGTTCGGCATGCTCACCGTCACCAACAACACCGGCGGCGGGCAGCCCGTGAGCATGGCCAACATCCGCGCCTACGCCGCGCTGCTCAAGCGGCACGGCAAGCCGCTGATCATGGACGTGTGTCGCTTTTGCGAGAACGCCATGTTCATCAAGATGCGCGAGCCGGGCTACCAGAACACGCCGGTCAAGGCGATCGCGCAGGAGATGTTCTCCTACGCGGACGGCGCCACGATGAGCGCCAAGAAGGACGGCATGGTGAACATCGGCGGCTTCATCGTGCTGCGCAGCGACGAGTGGATGGACGCCGTGCGCAACCTGGAGATCCTCACCGAGGGCTTCCCAACCTACGGCGGCCTCGCCGGGCGCGACTTGGAGGCCTTGGCGGTCGGACTGCAGGAGGGCCTGGACGAGGACTATCTGCGCTACCGGCTGCGGACCGCCGAATACCTGGGCGAGCGGCTGGAGGCGGCAGGCGTCGGCTTCGTGCGGCCCACCGGCGGTCACGCCGTATACATCGACGCTCGCACGGTGCTGCCCGACATGCCGGTGGCGCAATACCCCGGCTGGGCCCTGTGCAACGCGCTCTACCTGGAGGGCGGCATCCGCGGCGTGGAGGTGGGTTCGGTGATGTTCGGCAAGCGCCGCGACGATGGCACCGAGACCTTCCATTCCATGGAACTCGTCCGCCTGGCCTTTCCGCGTCGCATGTACACGCAATCGCACTTCGACTACGCGGCCGAAGCGATCGCCGACGCCAAGAAGCACGCCGCCGGCATCCGCGGCGTGCGCATCGTCAAGCAGCCGAAATACCTGCGGCACTTCACCTGCGAGTGCGAGTGGGTGTGAGTCTGCGCGCCGCGCCGCTCCAGAGCCGGCCAACGCGGTC
>DATIFD010000100.1:0-2736 GCA_035455385.1 Burkholderiaceae bacterium | reverse complement strand
AAGCGGTGGCGTCGATCAACGCCGTCGCGTGCGGCCGTGCGCGCGCATGCGTGCGGATCAGGTCGGGCAGCGCGTCGAAGTCCGGCAGCGGCTCGGCGCTGGGGTGTGGGCTGGTCATGGCGGCATTGTCGGGCTTTGCTGCGGGCAGACCTTATAGTCGGCGCGAGGGGTCCAGCCGGGCTCCTGCGAGGAGACATGATGAGCGCAGTTGCTGCCGACGACACCACGCTCGACGCCTTTCGCCGCGACACGCGCGCGTGGCTCGAAGCCAACTGCCCAGCCGAGATGCGCCAGCCGGTGCGCAGCGAGGCCGACGTCTGCTGGGGCGGTAAGCGCTTCAGTTTCCAGAGCGATGCGCAGCGTCAGTGGATGCAGCGCATGGGCGAGCGCGGCTGGACGGTGCCCACCTGGCCGCGCGAATACGGCGGGGGCGGCCTCACGCACGCGCAGGCCGCGATCCTGCGCGAAGAGATGGCGGCGCTGAAGTGCCGGCCGCCGCTGCAGAGCTTCGGCATCTGGATGCTCGGCCCCGCGATGCTGAAATACGGCAGCGAGGCGCAGAAGCGGCACTACCTGCCGCAGATCGCGCGCGGCGAGATCCGCTGGTGCCAGGGCTACTCGGAGCCCAACGCCGGTTCCGACCTGGCGTCGCTGGCCACGCGCGCCGAGGTGCACGACGACCACTTCGTCGTCACCGGCCAGAAGATCTGGACGTCGTACGCCGACGAGGCCGACTGGATCTTCTGCCTGGTGCGCACCGACACCGCCAAGAAACACACCGGCATCAGCTTCGTGCTGATCGACATGACGTCGCCAGGCGTCGCTACCCGCCCGATCAAGCTGATTTCGGGCAAGTCGCCGTTCTGCGAAACCTTCTTCGATCGCGTCTTGGTGCCGCGCGCCAACCTGGTGGGCGAACTCAACGCCGGCTGGACGATCGCCAAGTACCTGCTGACCCACGAGCGCGAAATGATCGGCGCCATCGGCGAACGCGCCACGCCCAAGCCGGTGGGCCGGCACGCGGCCGAGCGGCTGGGTCGCGACGAGTACGGCCGCATGAACGATCCGGTGCTGCGCGCCGAGATCGCACGCTTCGAGGTCGACGAGGCGGCATTCCGTGCCTGGATGCGAATGGCCGGCGAACAGGCGCGCACCGGTGAGGCGATCGGCGCGCTGTCGTCGGCGCTCAAGTACTACGGCGCCGAGCTGAACAAGCGCCGCTGGGAACTGATGATGGCCGTCGACGGCGCCGATGCGCTGGAGTGGGAGGGCGAGCGATCGCAAGACGGTGCCGCCGTGCGCACCTGGCTGCGCACCAAGGCCAACTCGATCGAGGGCGGCACGAGCGAGGTGCAGCTCAACGTGGTGGCCAAGCGCATCCTTGGATTGCCGGGGGCCTGAAGATGACCTGGGTACTCGACGAAGAACGCCGCATGCTGCGCGACAGCGCGCAGACCTTCCTGGCCGAACGGGCCCCGGTGTCGCACCTGCGCGCGCTGCGCGACGCCAACGACGCCACCGGCTACAGCCCCGCGCTGTGGCGCGGCTTCGGCGAGCAGGGCTACAGCGCGACGCTGGTGCCCGAGGCGCTGGGCGGCCTGGGGCTCGGCGTGGCCGAAGCCGGACTGATCGCCGAGCAGATCGGCCACACGCTGGCGCCGACGCCGTACTTGTCGACCGCAGTACTGGCGGCGTGGCTGCTGAAGACCGCGGGCTCGCCGGCGCAGCAGAAGGCGTGGCTCCCGCGCATCGCGGCGGCCGACGCGGTGATGGCGCTGGCGGTCGACGAGCAGTCGCGCCACAAGCCCGGCGCGCTGGCCACCACCGCGGCGCGCGACGGCGGCGGCTGGCGCATCGACGGCCAGAAGCTGTTCGTCGTCGACGGCCACGTCGCCGACGGGTTGATCGTCGCGGCGCGCGCCGACGGCGGTACCGCGCTGCTGCTGGTGCCCAAAGGTACCGCTGGCCTGACGATCGAGCGCACCGTGATGGTCGACGCGCACAACGCGGCGCGCGTGCGCTGCGACGGCGTGCGCGTGGGCAGCGACGCGCTGATCGGCGCCGTCGAGTCCGGCGCGCAGCTGCTCGACGGCGTGCTCGACGTCGGCCGCGTCGTCGCCGCGTGCGAGCTGCTCGGGCTGGCCGACGAGGTCTTCGAGCGCACGGTCGAGTACCTCAAGCAGCGCAAGCAGTTCGATCGCCTGATCGGCGAGTTCCAGGCGCTGCAGCACCGCTGCGCCGAGCTGTTCTGCGACTTGGAGCTGACGCGCGCAATCGTGCGTCAGGCGTTGAAGGCGCTCGACGACGCGGCGGCCGACGCGCCGCTGCGCGCGGCGCAGGCCAAGGCGCGCGCGTGCCTCACCGCCAACCGCGCGGTGCAGGAGGGCGTGCAGATGCACGGCGGCATCGGCATGACCGACGAGCTGGAGATCGGCCTGTTCATGAAGCGCGCCCGCGTGCTGCAGGAGCTGTTCGGCGACGCGGCGTTCCAGGTGGATCGGGCCGCGTTGTTGTCGGGGTTCTGAGCCACCCCTTTCGCACCATCGGAATCAGCCCCCGCCCTGGTGGGCGCGCTTGCCGGCGTTTTTCTTGTTTCGGGTGTGAGAGCCTCGCTCTTTGCTGATCCGCTGACCACCGGCCTTCTTCAGGTTCGTTCCTGGAATGGGCAGCGGCTTCGGGGTGGCGACGCGTTCGGCTTCGGTTCTGGGTTTCTTACCCATCGATTGCTCCGACAAG
>DATIFD010000099.1:0-2883 GCA_035455385.1 Burkholderiaceae bacterium | reverse complement strand
AGCAGCAGCACGCCCGAGGTCTGCTTGTCCAGCCGGTGTGCCAGTTCGAGGAAGCGCGCCTGCGGTCGGGCGCGGCGCAGCTGCTCGATGACGCCGAAGCTGACCCCGCTGCCGCCGTGCACGGCCACGCCGGCGGGCTTGTCCACCGCGACCAGCTGATCGTCCTCGTACAGGATCGGAAACTCGCGGGCCGGCGCCGGCGGTGCCGCGGGACGCTCGGCCATCCGCACCGGCGGCACGCGCACCTCGTCGCCGAGCGCCAGCCGCGTGTCGGCGCTGGCGCGACCGCTGTTGACGCGCACCTCGCCGGAGCGGATGACGCGGTACACGTGGGTCTTGGGCACGCCCTTGAGCAGGCGCAGCAGGAAGTTGTCCAGCCGTTGCCCGGCCTCGCCCTCGTCAACATTGACACGCTGCACGGCGGCGCCCGCAGAACGCCGGGGCGCCTCGGTGGCGGCGACGACGTCTATAATGCGGCGGACCACTGCTCGTATTGCAAGTGCTTGATTTGCATCGAGTTTACTCGGCACAGGTCTGCTGAGAGCGGTGGTGGCGCAGCGAAGTCCCTGCGCCGTGTTTAGGTGATGCAGCGCTGCTGCCCGAGCGGAGGGGCCGTCTCCCACAGCGAGGCGGCTGCCGGACGGTCGGCAGCGAAAGAACAACGTCGAACTAGCCCTCCCGTGAATCGGGAAAGAAAAGGTCAAACGCAGCAGACGCCGCATCGCGGCGGCTGCCGCATCGCTGCGAAGCGAATCGGCCCGTGCATGTCGCACCCCTCGTCTCCCCGCATGCTGCCCGCACGCCCGACGCGTGCACAGCCATCGTCCGCCGCCTCGGGGCCCGTGCCCACGCTGCGCGCGGCCTGCCGCGCCGGTTCCACGCGCGGCGCGAGGAGCCAGCGACGTGTCAGTGGCCGTGATGGCTTCGCCGCACGCCGCCCCACCGCGGTGACGGTCGCCCGCCGGGCGATCCTCGCGGCTTCAGGGCAGTTTTCTTCACCAGGGCTCTGATCGCGTTGCTCGTGCATCGACGGGTCGGTCGGTCGCAAGGCCGCCCGACCGGCTGAGGGCGCGCCCGCCTCGAGGCGAGCGTGCCCGCGATGGGAGTGCACATGAAGCGCATGTTGATCAATGCCACGCAGGCGGAGGAGCGCCGGCTGGCGATCGTCGATGGGCAGAAGCTGCTCGATTTCGAAACCGAGCTCGAGGGCCGCGAGCAGCGCAAGGGCAACATCTACAAGGCGGTGGTGACGCGGGTCGAGCCGTCGCTCGAAGCCTGCTTCGTCGACTACGGCGAAGACCGCCACGGCTTCCTGCCGTTCAAGGAGATCTCTCGCCAGTTCTTCCGCGAAGGCGTCGACGTCAAGAGCGCGACCGTCAAGGACGCCATCAAGGAAGGCCAGGAGCTGCTGGTTCAGGTGGAGAAAGAGGAGCGCGGCAACAAGGGCGCCGCGCTGACGACCTTCATCTCGCTGGCCGGCCGCTACCTGGTGCTGATGCCCAACAACCCGCGCGGCGGCGGCGTCAGTCGGCGCATCGAGGGCGAGGACCGCGAGGAGCTGAAGGAGAACCTCGACCAGCTCGAGTACCCCAAGGGGATGAGCCTGATCGCGCGCACCGCGGGCATCGGCCGCTCGGCGGCCGAGCTGCAGTGGGATCTGAACTACATGCTCAAGCTGTGGTCGGCGATCGACGAGGCGGCCAAGGCCGGCAAGGGCGCGTTCCTGATCTACCAGGAGAGCTCGCTGGTCATCCGCGCGATCCGCGACTACTTCACCACCGACATCGGCGAGATCCTGATCGACACCGACGACATCTTCGATCAGGCCCAGCAGTTCATGAACCACGTGATGCCGGAGTCGGCATCCAAGGTCAAGCGCTACCGCGACGACGCAGCGCTGTTCTCGCGCTTCCAGATCGAGCACCAGATCGAGACCGCGTTCTCGCGCACGGTCAACCTGCCCTCCGGTGGCGCGATCGTGATCGACCACACCGAGGCGCTGGTGTCGATCGACGTCAACTCGGCCCGCGCGACGCGCGGCGGCGACATCGAGGAAACCGCGACGCGCACCAACCTCGAGGCAGCCGACGAGATCGCGCGCCAGATGCGGCTGCGCGACCTGGGCGGTCTGATCGTCGTCGACTTCATCGACATGGAGGAGAGCAAGAACCGCCGCGAGGTCGAACAGCGGCTGCGCGATGCGCTGCGCTACGACCGCGCCCGCGTGCAGTTCAGCTCGATCAGCAAGTTCGGCCTGCTCGAGCTCAGCCGCCAGCGGCTGCGCCCGGCGCTGAGCGAGGGCAACTACATCACCTGCCCGCGCTGCAACGGCACCGGCCACATCCGCGACACCGAATCGAGTGCGCTGCAGATCCTGCGCATCATTCAGGAAGAGTCGATGAAGGACAACACCGCCGCCGTGCACGTGCAAGTGCCGGTGGAGGTGACGTCGTTCCTGCTCAACGAGAAGCGCACCGAAATCACCAAGATCGAGCTGAAGCAGCGCGTCACCGTGATCCTGGTGCCCAACAAGCACCTCGAGACGCCCAACTACAAGCTCGAGCGCTTGCGCCACGACGACCCGCGGCTGGAGAACCTGCAGGCCAGCTACACGATGATCGAGGAGCCCGACGACGAGGTGTCGATCAGCCGCCGCGAGAAGGCCAAGGCCAGGCAGGAGCCGGTTATCAAGGGCGTGCTGCCCGACCAGCCGGCCCCGGTGGCGCCGCCGCGCGCCCCCGAGCCGGCGCCGCCAGCGGTGGCCAGGGCCGAGCCCGCGCCCGCGGTCAAGCCGATGCCCGAGCCGGCCCACAGCGGCTTCAAGGCCTGGTTGAAGAAGCTGTTCGGTGGCGGCGGCGAGCCCGCGGTCGTTGCACCCGCGCC
>DATIFD010000098.1:0-9995 GCA_035455385.1 Burkholderiaceae bacterium | reverse complement strand
TGCGTCTTGCCGGTCAGCGCGAGGCGCACGCCGGCGTCGCGCAGCATCTCGCCGAGCGTCACTTCGCCGACGGCCAGCGGCACGCGGTTCCATGTGGCGCCGTGCGAGACCGCATAGCGACCGGTGTAGTAGCTCATGCGGCTGGGGCCGCAGACGCCGCTGGTGACGTAGGCGCGATCGAAGCGCACGCCGCGGCGCGCGAGCGCGTCGATGTTCGGCGTCTTCAGGTACGGATGGCCGCTGCAGCCGAGGTGGTCCCAGCGCAGCTGGTCAGCCATGATGAAGAGGACGTTCATGCAGCGCGGGCCCCGAACAGTTCGGCCAACGAGCCAATGGGCGGGACCCGGAGATCATTATCTCGTCGCGCACTGACACACGAAGTGGAAGATGCCTGTCCGATCCAGGCGCGCTCTGCATCCGTGGAGACCCTAAGTCGGTGGAGATCCATCTGCCACCCAGAAGTGCAGGTGGTCCACGCATTGACTGGGATATCCATGCACCTCGATAGTCATGCTCCAACTTCGAGGAGCCGAGCATGTTTGGGTGGAAGGCGCTGGCGCCACTATTGGCGCTGTTGGGGTTCGCGGCGAGTGATGCCGTGCTGGCGGCGCAGAAGCAGAGCCAGCTGATCTACCGAGGCACGACGAGCTTGACGGCCACGGCCTCGAGCGCCGGACAACTGCTCGGTCCCGAGACGCACCAGGGTCCCGAGTTCGACGCCCGCTTCGAGAAACTGGCCAAGGGCGCCGTCAGTCCTGCGCGTGTGCCCGCCGACCACGTGCCGCGTCCGGCCGACAGTGCACTGGCGCCGTTCAATGCCAACGGGGGCTTCGACGGGCTCACGCACGCGGACCAGCGGCTGGCCAGCGGCGGCAACCAGTTCAGCAGCGAGCCGCCCGATCAGGCGCTCGCGGTCGGCAACGGCTTCGTGCTCGAGGCCGTGAACACGGCAATCCGTGTGCGCCGCACCGACGGCACGATCGCCAGCGCCACCGTGGGTCTCAACCAGTTCTTCGGCTTGGCCTACGCAATCGACCGCACGACCGGCAAGTTCGGTCCGTTCACGTCCGACCCCAAGGCCTACTACGACCTCGACACCGGCCGCTGGTTCGTGACGCTGCTCGAGATCGACCAGGATCCCGATACCGGAGCTTTCCTGGCGCACTCGTCGGTGTTGCTCGCGGTGAGCCAGGGCGGCGACCCGACTGCCGGCTGGAATCTGTTCGCGATCGACACCACCAACGTGACCGGCACGGCCGATCATGCCGGCTGCCCGTGCTTCGGTGACCAGCCGCTGATCGGCGCCGACGCCTACGGCTTCTACGTCTCGACCAACGAGTTCCCGCTGTTCCAAGCCGGCTTCAACGGCGCGCAGGTCTACGCGATGTCGAAGGCACAGCTTGCGGCGGGTACCACGCCGCCGGTGGTGGCGTTCAGCGGCCTGCCGCTGGCCGAAGGGCCGGCCTACACGCTGCAGCCGGCCATCACGGCGCAGGGCGGTGCGCACGACACTGCGCGGGGCGGCACCGAGTACTTCATGAGCGCGCTCGATTTCAACGGCACGCTCGACAACCGCATCGCAGTCTGGGCGCTGACCAATACCGCGTCGCTGAACAACGCCACACCGACCCTGGCGCTGCAGAGTGTGGTGCTCGACAGCCAGGTCTACGGCCAACCACCCGACGTGAAGCAGAAGCCCGGTCTCACGCCGCTGGCCGACCTGATCAAGTCGGGCGCCTTCGGCAAGGCAGGGTCTCAGCCGCTGCCGCTGATCACTGCCAACGACGACCGCATGCAACAGGTGACGTGGGCAGCTGGCAAGCTGTGGTCGTCGCTGAACACGGTGGTCAAGCCGGTCAACGGCACGGTGCAGTCGGGCGCCGCGTATTTCGTCGTCGCGCCGTCATGGAACGCCGGCGCGCTCGGCGGCTCGGTGGTGAAGCAGGGGTATGTGGCGCTCACCGATCACGGCATGTTGTTCCCGTCGGTGGGTGTCAATGCCACCGGCAAGGGCGTGATGTCGTTCAGCATCGCCGGGGCATCGCTGTTTCCGAGCGTCGCCTACGTGACGATCGACGCGGTCAGCGGCGCCGGGCCGATCACGCTGGTGGCCAATGGGGCCGCGCCCGACGACGGGTTCAGCGGCTACGTGTTCTTCTCCGACCGCGCCGGACGATGGGGTGACTACTCGGCCGCGGTGGCCGACGCCGACGGCGTGATCTGGTTTGCCAATGAGTACATCCCCGACGCGCCACGCACGGTGCTGGCCAACTGGGGGACGTTCATCGGCAAGGTGGCGCCATAGGGGCCGCAGGCTGAGGGCCGCGCCCGCGCGGATGGTTGCGCGAGGCATGTGCCTCGACGCAACCCCCGAGGCGCACGCCGGCCACTGGCCTCGCGGCGACGGACGGCGCCCGTCGCTATTCCGGCTTGAAGCCCGACGCACGGATCACCGGGCCCCAGCGGTCGTAATCGTCCTTCATGATCTTGGCCAGCCGGTCGGGGCCGTAGCCGGTGGGCTCGAGGTTCATGTCGACCAGCCGCTTGTGCGTGGCCGGGTCCTGCACCGCGGCGATGGCCGCTTTCGACAGCCGCTCGACCACCGCCGCCGGCGTGCCGGCCGGCGCGAACAGCGCATACCAAGGCTGCGCGACGAGGTCGGGATAGCCGAGTTCGCGGAAGGTCGGCACGTCGGGCATCGTGGCATCGCGCTTGTCGCCCGCCACCGCGAGCAGGCGCGCCTTGCCGGCGTCGACCACGCTCTTGATGTCGGCCACCACCGTCGACAGCGCGCTCACCTCTCCGCCGGCCAGCGCCTGCATCGCCGGCGCTGTCCCCTTGTACGGCACGTGTGTCATCTGGATGCCGGCGCTGCGCGCGAACATGACACCGAAGAAGTGCGGCAGGCTGCCGGCGGCGGCCGACGCATAGAAACCGTTCTTGGCCGGGTCCGCCTTGACGAACGACACGTAGTCGGCCAGCGTCTTGACCGGCACCTGCGCATTGACCGCCAGCCCGATCTGGAAGTTGGTCAGGTGCGCCACCGGCACGAAGTCCTTGAACGGGTCGTAGCGCAACTGGCCGGCGTACGAGTGCGGGAAGATCGACATCGTCGCCACCGGCGTCATCAGCAGCGTGGTGCCGTCGGGCGCCGCGGCCTTGACCGTTTCGTTGCCGATGCGCCCGCCGGCGCCGACCTTGTTCTCGACGATCACGGTCTGCTGCAGCGTGCGGGCCATCTGCTCGGCGACGATGCGGCTCAGCGCGTCGGACGTGGCGCCAGCGGGGTAGCCCACCACGATGCGGATCGTGCCCTGCTGCGCGCCCGCGATGCCGGCGGCCAGGGCGAGGGCTGCGCCGCACGCCAGGCGGGCGAAGTCACGGAGTCTGCGTACCATCGGAGTGCTCCCGGGAGTTGCGGCCCGCATCTTCGCGGTCTCTTCCCGCGTTGCACCCCGTGAAGACCCTGAAGCGTGCTCGCGCGTGCGTGCCGCGGCCACGGTGGCCGGGCGCGCGCGACGCTAACATCGCGGCACGGGGTCGATGTCGGATGACGCGTCACATCATGCGAGTGGGGGCTGCGATCTTGCTGGCCGTGTCGTGCATCGCCGCGTGTGCCCAGGCCAATCGCGGGGGCGCCCCGATCTACAGCTGCACGGACGATCAGGGCAGGCGGCTGACGCGCGACCGCTACATCGCCGAGTGCAGACACAAGGAGCAGTACATCCTCAATCCCGACGGGTCGGTGCGCGAGTCAGTACCGCCGACGCTGACGCCCGACGAGCGCGCGCGCCGCGACGAGGAGGCGCGCAAGCGCCGCGATGATGAGCAGAACCGCAAGGACGCGATCAAGGCCGACCGCCTGCTGCTGCAGCGCTATCCCGACAAGGTCACGCACGACCGCGCGCGCGAGGCGGCGCTGGCCGATTCGCGCGCGGCGATCCGCAGCGCCGAGGTGCGACTGCGCGAGCTCGACGACGAGCGCAAGCGGCTGCTCGAGGAGGCCGAGTTCTACCGCGGGCGCCTCATGCCGGCCCCCTTGAAGCAGCGGCTCGACAACAACGAGGCCGCTGCGGCGGCGCAGCGCAATGCCATCGCCAATTCGCGGGCCGAGCAGCAGCGCATCAACGCGAAGTTCGATGTCCAGCTCGAGCGTCTGCGCCAGCTGTGGGGCGGCGCGCAGCCGGGCACGCTCGGGCCGCCGGTGCCGTGAAGGCGTGCCGCACTGGGTCTTCGAGGTGTGCGCCCAACCCGGGCGAGCCAACCGCGCTAGAGTGACCCATGTCCAGCGCACTGGCCCATGTGGCCTGGGAGCCGTGCTTCGCCGAGGCGCGCCACGACCGCGAGCTCGAGGCTTACGCGCGCCGGCGCATGGGTCTGCCCAACCCCGCGGTGCGCTACTTCGCCGCCGCACCGTGGGTGGCGCGCGTGGCGGTCGACACCCATCCGGATCTGGGCCTGCTGATCCACCTCGACCTGCACACCGCCGACCTGGTGGGCCTGGTCGTCAGCCAGGAGAACGCGTGCCGCTTCTGCTTCGCGGCCGTTCGCGCGGTGTTGTGGTTCCAGGGCATGGACCGCCAGCGCGTGCTGCGGGTCGAGCAGGAACTGGCGCGAACCGATCTGCCCACTGCGGTGCGCGCAACACTGGACTATGCGCGTGCGCAGTCGCGCAGCGGGCCTGCCGGTGCGCACCGGGCCTGGGCCGCGCTGCGCGCCGCCGGCGTGAGCGCGGCCGAAGCCCGCGAGATCGCCTTCACGGTGTCGGTCACCGACTTCAGCAACCGGCTGCACACCGCGCTGGCCATTCCGCCGGTTCCTTTCGAGCGCACGCCCGAGTCGTTCGTGATGCGGCTGCTGCGCCCGCTGCTGGGGCGCACGATCGGCTCGCGCCGCCACCACGGCAACCCGGTGCCGGCGGCGATGCAATCGCCCGAGCTGCCGTACGGGCGCTTGGTTGCCGCGTTCGGTGATTCGCCGATCGCAACGGCGCTGGCGCGCGCGCTGAACGACATGCTGGCGTCGCCGCATCTGTCGCGGCGCTGCAAGCTGCTGATGTTTGCCGTCGTCTCGCGCGGCCTGCCGTGCGAGGTGTGCGAAGTCGAACTCACCCGGGTGCTGCAGCGCGAAGGACTGGACGCGGCCACGGTCAACCGTCTGCTGACGCACCTCGATGGGCCCGAGCTCGATCCGTTCGAGCGGCGGCTGATGGCCTATGCCCGCGAGACGCTGTGGTATCAGCCCGCCGTGCTGCAGCGGCAGACGCGCGAACTGCGCGAGCATCTGAGCACCGAGCAGCTGGTCGAGGCGGTGGGGGTGGCGGCCCTGGCCAACGGCATCTGTCGCATGGCTGCCGTCGTGATGGACGATCCGGCCTGATGGCCATTGCCGTCGCGCTGCTGTCGCTGGTGCTGCTGGCCGTGGCGATGGCCTGGCTGCGCGAACGGCACGACGCGACGCGGCTGCAGCGCCAGCTCGACACGGCGTCCGAGGAGCTGCAGCGTCTGCAGCAGGCGTGCGCGCGGCTGGCACCGGCCGGCGTGGTCGATCGGCTTGTGGCCGACCACGTCGAAGAGATCGGCGAGCTGCCGCCGCAACGCAAGGAGGTGACCGCGCTGTTCGCCGACATCGTGGGCTACACCGCGATGAGCGAGCGCCTCGACGCGGCGGTGCTGGCGCGCGTGCTCAACGGCTACTTCCAGCGCATGAGCGATGCCATCCACCAGCACCGCGGTCACGTCTCGACCTTTCTCGGCGACGGCATCCTGGCGTACTTCGGGGCGCTGCAGCCCAACCCGTGGCAGAGCGCCGATGCCGTGCGCGCGGCGCTGGCGATGCGCACGGCCATCGCCGAGTACAACCGCGAGCTCGCGCGCGACGGCTTGCCGGCCCTGGGCATCGGCATCGGCGTGCACCGCGGACACGGACTCGCCGGCTTGATCGGTTCGCGCGAGCGCATGGAATACGCCTTCGTCGGCCGCACCGTCAACCTGGCGGCGCGCGTGCAGTCGCTGACGCGCACGCATGGCGTCGACATCCTGGTGACCGACGCGGTGCGCAGCCAGCTCGATCCCAGCTTCCATCTCGACGCGATGCCGGCCGAACGCGTCAAGGGCATCGCCGACCCGGTGGTGACGCATGCCGTGCGCGGCCGCGACGCCACGCTCGGCACCACGCCGTCCTGAAACAAGCTGCCGCACTTGTAGTACCCGCTCACGGCCGCGTCGCGGGCGGCGCCGGTGCCCGCGGCGGCCGCCGCGCCCGGAGCGTGAATTCGACCCCACCGCGCGGCACTTTCCGCTCGTCGCAGCGCCGTCGCACGAACGCGGCCGCGATGATGCGTGCTTGCCTTCCAAGCCCCGCGTCATGCGCAAAGCCGCCGCCGCCGACAAGCTCACCGCGCTGGGCACCTTGAGGTGCGCGATGCTCGGTCTCATCGGCATGGTCGGCTTGGCGTTGACGGTGATCGGGCCGTTCAAAGTGCCTTTTGCCGAGTCGCTGGCCAAGGCCTACTACCGCCAGGCGGTGCTCGGCCTGGCGGTCATGGTGGCGCTGATCGCGGGGCTGGTGACGGCGGTGGTCAAGCTGTTCGATCCCAACCAGTTCAAGGATCAGCTGGTGAGCTGGGTGCACGAGCGCACGCAGCGCGATCTGGTGCTCGACGGCGATCTGCGCGTCAGCTACTTCCCCAAGCTTGCACTGGAGAGCGGCAAGGCCTCGCTCAGCCAGCGCCGCAGCGCGCGCGAGTTCGCAGCCATCGACAAGGCCCGCGTCACGATCGCCTGGTGGCCGCTGCTGCGCGGCCGCCTGCACGTCGACAGCGCCGAGGTCGACGGCCTGCGGGCGCAACTGATCCGGTTGAAGGACGGCAGCACCAACGTCGACGACCTGGCGCGCGACCTGACGTCTGTCGATGCGTCCGCGATCGACCTCGACGAGCTGCGGCTGACGCGCACGTCGCTGCAGTGGAATGACGAGATCGCCTGGCAACGCGGCAGCCTGAGCGAGCTGAGCATCGAGCTCGGCCGCGTCGCCGATGGCGTGGCCAGCCCGTTGAGCGCCAGTGCGCGCGTCGATGCGCCGGCGGCGGGCGTCGACGCGCGGCTGCAGATGAAGGGGCGGCTGCTGTTCGACACCGCCGGCGGCCGCCTCGAGCTGGCGCGCATCGACGGCGCGCTCGACGGCAAGGCGCTGGGCATCGACAACCTGACGCTGCGCGTCAAGGGCGACGTCACCGCGCTGCCGCGCGAGCGTGCGTTGAACGCCGACAACGTCGTGGTGTCGTCGCTGCACAAGTCGGGGCTGGCCGTGTTCAGCTCCGTGCTGTCGGCGCCCGAGCTGAAATGGAGCGAGTACCGCCTGAGCGGCACGTCGGCCAGCTTCGATGCCAGCGTCGCCCACCCCGATCGCACCACCACGCTGGCGCTCAAGGTGCCGCGCTTCGAGTGGGCCGAGCGCGCGCTGCGCGACACGGTGGGGCAGGTGCAGCTGACGCTGAAGCGCGGCGACGGGCAGTTGCGTCTTCAAGGCAGCAGCCCGCTGGGGCTGGTGCTCGACGGTGGCCCGCACGTCGAACTGGCCGCGTTGGACACGCGGCTTCAGCTGAGCCACCCGGCGCTGGCAACGGACGTGGCGGCCCAGCTCAACGGGCGGCTCGACATCGACCTGGCGCAGCGCAGCGCCACCGCGACCGCCACCGGCCAGTTCGCCGGCTCCGACCTCAGACTGGACCTCGCGGTCGCCGACGGGGCCGGCGGCGCGCGCTGGGATGTCGACGCCGAGCTGGCGCGGCTCGACCTCGATGCGCTGCTGTCGGCCGCGTGGCTGGCGCGCTGGCAGGACGACGCCACGCCGCTGGAGCTTTCGATGCTGCGCGACGGCCGGATGAAGGGCCGCGTGCGCGTCGGCCAGCTCAAGGCCGGTGGCCTGCAGATGGCCGCGGTGTCGACCCGCATCGAACTCGATCGCTCGGTGCTCGCGGTCGATCCGATCGTGGCACAGGGCTACGGCGCGCAGCTCGAGGCCGCGCTGGGCATCGATGCCGCCGGCGCGGTGCCGCGGCTGACCGCCAAGGGCAGCCTGAACGAGGCGGACCTGCGCAGCCTGCTGGCCGACACCGCGCAGGCCTCGTGGCTCGAAGGGCGCGGCGCGTTGACGTGGGACCTGACGGCCGACGGCGCCACATGGGGCAGCCTGCGCAACGCGGTGACCGGTTCGCTGAACCTCACGCTGCGCGGCGGCGCGCTGGCCGGCGTCGACCTGCGCGCGGCGCTGCTCGATGGGCGTGCCGATCTCGGCAAGCGAACGCCGGTGCAGCAGCGCGAGTTCGATCGTGCGGCGAGCACGTCGTTCAGCGAGATGAGGGCGCGCTTCGAGTTGCGCGACCGGCGCGCGAACGGTCAGACGCTCGAGCTGAACGCGGCGTCGATCCGCGCCATCGGCGAAGGCGCGCTCGAGCTCGACTCGGGCCTGATCGACCTGCATCTGCTGGCCACCGTGGGACGCGGCGCGCACGAGCTGTCGAGCCTGGCCGGCGTGAGCGTGCCGATGCGGGTACAGGGCCCGTGGCGGTCGCCGCGGCTGGCGTTCGATTTCGGCGCCGCCAGCGGCGGGCCGCTGGCACAGGCCGATGCCGCCACCGCTGACGCGGCTCTCGCGCTGGTGAAGGCCACCGCGCCGGCCGACCGGGCGCCCACGGCACGCTCCAAGTAGCAGCAGGCTACGCGCTCAGTTCGCGCGCGAGGCGCTGCGCTTGCGTGGTGATGGGGTGATCGGCGCCCAGGGTCGGCTCGAGTTGCTCGACTGCCTGGCGGCAGGCGTCGCGCGCGGCCGCGGCATCGCCCCCCGTGCGCTGCGCAAGGGCCAGCGCCAGCCAGGCACGCCCGGTGAGGAACGAATGGGCCATGTCGCCCTGGCCGACACGCGCCACCGCGAGCGCCTGCTCGGCCTGCGCGCGCGCCGCGTCGGCGCGGCCCATGGCCAGGGCCAGCTCGCTGCGCGCGATGCCCACTTCGGCCACCACGCCGGTGCGGGCGTGCACGCGCGCGTAGCGGGCCTGCACGTCGGCCAGTGCCTGGTCGGCCTCGGCCAGGCGGCCGTCACCCCGCAGCACCGCCGCCTGCGCAATGCGCAGCCACAGCGCCGGTGCGCCCCCGGCAGGCAGCGATGCCTCGCGCGCCTGCTGCACGGCGCTGGCGACGCGGCGACGCGCTTGGTCCGGCCGGCCGAGCCGGACCTCGACGATGGCCTGACCCGCCAGTGCGTAGACCCTGAAGCTCGGGTTGTTGCCCTGCGCCGCGAGCCGCTGCATGCGTTCGAAATCCGCCAGCGCCTCCTCGTAACGACCGAGCGCACGCAGCGTCTGCGCGCGGTTGGCATACCAGGTCGCCGAGGCGTCGCCCGAAGGCGAACGGCGCTCGATGATCGCCATGCCGCGGTCGAGCTGCTCGAGGGCCGCGCGAGGATCGCCCGCGCTCCACAGCGCGATCGCCCAGTCGTTGTAGATGCTGGCGCCGAGCGTGCTCTCGGCGCGTCCGGCGGCGGCCAGCAGCTCGGCGGCGTGCCGGTAGGTGAGGCTGGCCTGGGCGGGCGTGCCGTTGAGCACCTGCGCATACCCCTGGTTGGCCACGAGGTAGGCGCGGCGCAGCCCCGACGTGTTGCCGGAGGCGTCGAACTGCCGCAAGGCCTCGTTCGCGAAACGCAGCGCGCCGGCCGCATCGTTGAGGCGCAGCGCGACCGTGGTGCGCCGCTGCAGGCAATACCACGAGGATTCCGGGCTGTTGCGCGCGGCGGCGATGACCTCGTCGAGCTCGGCGATCGCCGCCTCGGTCTGGCCGAGGTCCAGGCGTGCCACCGCGCGCTGGCAGCGCAGGTTGAAGCGCACCGCCGGGTCGACCACGCTGCCCAGGCGATCGAGCGTGCGCGTCAGCAGCTGCTGCGCGCGGTCGAACTGGTCGTTGGTGATCAGCCAGTCGGCCACCGTGTCGGCCGCCACG
>DATIFD010000097.1:0-2831 GCA_035455385.1 Burkholderiaceae bacterium | reverse complement strand
GGCGGGTAGACGCCGCGCCGGTCGAGGTCGCGCGACAGCACGATCTGACCCTCGGTGATGTAGCCGGTGAGGTCGGGACTGGGGTGGCCGATGTCGTCGGCCGGCATCGTCAGGATCGACAGTTGCGTCAGCGTGCCGGGCATGCCGCGCAGGCAGCCGGCGCGCTCGAACAGCGTCGCCAGGTCCGAGTACATGTAGCCCGGGAAGCCCTTGCGCCCGGGCACCTCGCCCTTGCTCGACGACACCTCGCGCAGCGCCTCGCAGTAGTTGGTCATGTCGGTGAGGATCACCAGCACGTGCTTGCCTTCGACGAACGCCAGGTACTCGGCGGCGCTGAGCGCAAAGCGCGGCGTCAGCAGGCGTTGCGTGCTGGAGTCGCTCGCCAGGTTGAGGAACAGCGCGGTGCGCTCGAGCGCGCCGCCCTGCTCGAGGCTGCGCCGGAAGTATTCCGCGCTGTCGTGCGGCACACCGATGCCGGCAAAGACGATCGCGAAGTCGTCGTGCTGCCGAGTCGTCCGCTCGGCCGCTCCCGAGGACGGCTCGCCCTCTCGGGGGGCGAGCACATGCGGGCGCTCAGGGGGCCGGGCCCGCAGGCGCGCGTGGCCGGCGATGTCCACCGCCAGCCGGTCGTGCGGCAGGCCGCCGCCGGAGAACAGCGGCAGCTTCTGCCCGCGCACCAGGCTGTTCATCAGGTCCAGCGTGCTGATGCCGGTCTCGATGAAGTCACGCGGCAGCGCGCGCGCCACCGGGTTCATCGGCAGGCCGTCGATCGGCACGGTGCGGTGTGCCGCGACCGGCGGGCCACCGTCGATCACCCGGCCGACACCGTTGAACACGCGGCCGAGGATGCCGGGGCCCAGTGCGAAGCGCAGCGGCTCGCCGCGAAAGCGCACGACGGTGGACTCCAATGCCAGCCCGGCGGTGGACTCCAGCACCTCGATCGTCATGAACTGCTCGTCGATCGCGGCGATGCGACCGAGCCGCGCACGGCCGTCGGCGCCGCGCACCTCGACCGCGTCGGCCAGTCCGACGTCGAGCGTGCGCCGCAGGAACAGCAGCGGCCCCTCGAGCCGCACCGCCGCGCCCTCAGCCGTGAGCCGCATCGCGGGTCTCCGTCGGCGGCTGCGCCGTCGATGGCGCGAGGTCCGCGAATTCGCGTTCGACGCGTGCCTGCAACTCGGCCAGCCGCGGCAGCTCGGCATCGCCGATGTCCTCGCCCATGCGCTGCAGCGCGCGCAGGCACGGCAGCGCACCGATCCGTTCGGGCTCTGCCCCGAGCGTGAGCGCGGCCTCGGCAAGATCCACGAAGCGGCCGAGCAGCCGCATCATCGCCGCCAGCCGTGGCGGGCTGCAGACGCGGTCGATCGGCGAGAAAGCCGACTGGCGCAGGAACGCCTCGTTGACCAGCTCGGCGTTCAGCAGCGTCAGGCGTTGCCGCGCGGGCAGCGCGTCCTTGCCGATGATGCGCGCCATGCGCTCGAGCCGCGCCTGCTCGTCCAGCAGCGTCAGCATGCGCCGGCGCAGCTCGATCCACTGGCCGTTGCCCTGGGTGGCCCACCACGGCGCGAAGTCGGCCGCGTCCTCGGCATACGAGGTCAGCGGGTGGATCGCCGGGTAGAAGCGCGCCTGCGCACGCTTGACGTCGAGCGCCCAGAACGCCTTCACGTAGCGCTTGGTGTGGCTGGTCACCGGTTCGGAGAAGTCGCCCGACGGCGGGCTGATCGCACCCATGATCGTCACCGAGCCGGTGTCGCCGCCGAGCGTCTCGACCAGCGCCGCGCGCTCGTAGAAGTCGGCGATGCGGCTGGCCAGGTACGCCGGGTAGCCGCCCTCTCCCGGCAGCTCACCGAAGCGGCCCGACACCTCGCGCAGCGCCTCGGCCCAGCGGCTGGTGGAGTCGGCCATCAGCGCGACGTGCAGGCCCTGGTCGCGAAAGTACTCGGCCACCGTGACCGCGCAGTAGATGCTGGCCTCGCGCGCGGCCACCGGCATGTTGGAGGTGTTGGCGATGATCACCGTGCGCTCCATCAGCGGCCGGCCGCTGCGCGGATCGGTGAGCTGCGGAAACTCGTCGAGCACGCCGGCCATCTCGTTGCCGCGCTCGCCGCAGCCGAGGTAGACGATGACGTCGGCATTGCAGCCCTTGGCCAGCGCCTCCAGCAGCACCGTCTTGCCGGTGCCGAAGCCGCCGGGGATCGCGGCCTTGCCCCCCTGCGCCACCGGGAACAGCCCGTCGAGGATGCGCTGCCCGGTCACCAGTGGCGCGTTCGCGCGCAGGCGCCGCGCCACCGGCCGCGGCTGCCGCACCGGCCAGGCATGGCTCATCGCGATCTCGCGCCGCCGGCCGTCGTCGTCGCGCAGCACGCAGACGGCTTCGTCGTCGGCGTACTCGCCTGCCGGCACCACCGACTCGACCGTGCCGCTGGCGTCGGGCGGCGCCGGGCAGCGCTGCACGCGCCCGGTGGCATCGAACGCTCGACCGAGCGCGCCGCCGCCCGAGAGCCGCGCACCGAGCGCGACGTCCGGCTCGAAACGCAGCCGCATCGCGGCGCCGGCGCGCAGGCCCGGCTGCACGAAGGCGCCGCTGCCACCGGCCAGCGGCCGCAGCAGGCCGTCGAAGATGCGCCCGAGCAGCG
Source organism: Burkholderiaceae bacterium (assembly GCA_035455385.1). Lineage (GTDB taxonomy): Bacteria > Pseudomonadota > Gammaproteobacteria > Burkholderiales > Burkholderiaceae_C > JAEUPI01. The sequence goes on along the minus strand of DATIFD010000097.1, from coordinate 195 downwards.
CGGGGCCGACCCGGATCGCCAGCGGCTGGCCGTCGCCGTGGACCGTGGTGCCGGGCCGCAGACCCGCAGTGTCCTCGTAGACCTGCACGACGATGTCGTCGTCGTGGATCGCCACCACCTCGCCGAGCAACGATTGCGGCCCGACGCGCACCGCCTCGCGCAGCCCGAACGGGCCGTTGCGGCGCGCATGCAGCA
>DATIFD010000096.1:0-4030 GCA_035455385.1 Burkholderiaceae bacterium | reverse complement strand
GCCGGCTGTCGAGCTTGCCGATCTGCTTTACGCTGACCACTGGGCGCCCATCTCGCGGTTCCTTCAGCACTGCACGGATTGGCGTCACGAGCTTCCGTGTGCTTCCGGCAAGAGTGCGTGAAGGCCCGGTTGCGCCGCGGTACGCTCGACAGCGTCGGGGCCCCCTGCGGTCGTCGCCTCGGTCCTGCCAAGCGCCAGCCTCCCGGGGAGTGCGCACAGCCGCCGCGGCTACCCGGCGCGGCCCGCCCGAGGCCGCACACCGCGCGCCTCATGCGCGCGAGCCGGCAATCACGGCGCACCCGGCGACCTCGGCGCAACGCGCTCGTTGGAACCGGTGGCGCGATGACCGGCCGATAGAGAGCGGGCCGAGAGCGATCGTCCGCCCGATCGGTGTACCGGATACGAGCCAGCTACGCGGCGGCGCGCGAGATGCACGCGAGGGTGGCGCGAAAGGTCCACGGTAACCACGCCGCGGGATCGGCAGCGACCTCGGCCTCGTGGCTCAGCAGCGCGACCAGGTAGTCGAACGGGTTCTCGTGGTGCAGCTGCGCGGTGGCGATCAGCGTCATGTACAGGTCGCCGACCTCGGCGCCGCGCTGGGAGCGATAGAACAGCGAATTGTTGCGATGGCGGATTGCCATTTTGAGCGCGCGCTCACAGACATTGTTGTCGAGTGGCGCCCCAGGTACGCGAAGGAACAGCGTCAACCGGGTCCAGCGCTTCAGCAGATACTGCATCGCCTGTCCGAGCCCGGAGTTGGGCTCGACGCGGTGTTCGTCGAGCTCGGCCTTCATCCACCGCTCGAGCTCGGCCATCACCGACGCGCTCTCGCGCTGATGGAACGCGAGGCGGTCGGCGTCCGACAGCCTCCGAAGGCGGCAGGTCGAGTCGTTGTGGAAGACCTTGCCCAGCGCCTCGAGCACGTGCTGGCACTGGGCAGGAAAATTGGCGATCTCGTCGACGAAGTGGCGGCGGCCGTGCGAGAGGCAGTTGGCCTCGACCACCTGGTGACCACTCGGCCGGTTGCGATCGAGGCCGTCGCACATGTGGATGGGCGGCGCGAGCGCGGGGTCGCGGTCCTTGAGCAGCGCCGCGAGGTTCTCGCCGGCGTGCTTGCGGCCGGTGAAGAACAGCGCGATCGGTCCCGCGGCGGTGATCGAGATGACGCCGGTGGTGAAGATCCCGGTCCGCTCCGGGTCCTCGAGCGCGTCGGCGGCGAGTAGCTCGCGGCGGCGCACGCCCATGACCGCGAGGATCCGCATCGTGGTGTCGTCGTTGTGTATCACCTCGCCGTCCCCGGCCAGATCGCAGAGCTTGTCGAAGACCGGCACGAGCGCATCGGCGCGATCGCGGACGACGTCCCACTGGGTCGACGCCGGTACCGGGATCTGGAGATGACTCTGGTGGCGGTCGAGGCGGTGGTGCGGCACGCCGGTCCCGTAGCGCAACAGCGCGATCGTGCCGACCGCAGTGTCGTCGTACTTGGGCCCCTGGGCCGCGGCGGGAGCGCGCGCGGTGAACACGTCGCCGCAGCCGCTACAGCGCAGTCGATCGCAGTCCCACGCAGTCGCGGCGAGCGGCGCCTGGCCGAAGATGCGCACGATGCGCGCCGGATCGGGCAGGCGATACAGCGTGCCATGCGCGCAGTCGGGGCAGCTGTCCCCGATGTGCAAGCGATCGTGCTCGACGTGGATGTGACGCGCACCGGGATACGCGTCCGCACCGAGCCGGCCGTGGCCCTTGCGCTTGGGCGGGTCGCCGCGATCGTCAGCGGCCGGACACTCGTCGTCAGGCAGCCCACGCGCTGGTGGCTCGGCTGTGCCGGAGCGAGCGTCGGCCGCACTGGCTGGATCGTCGGCCGGCGCCGGCGCGCTGCTTGGTGCCGCCTGCGCGTCGGCGCCGCTCAGCGACGTCACGCCGGCGAGCACGTCCGCGAGCTTCTCGCTGCTATGCAGCCCGAACAACCGGCGCAGCCGCGCGATCGTGGTGCCGCGCTCGCGGACCAGCCGCATCAACTCGATCAGGGTCTGGACCAGGCCGACGACGCACGCGTGGTCGTCGGGCGACAGCTGGATGCGGGCACGCTCGAGCACCACGTGCACCGTCGCGAGGTCGACGTCGCGGACCACTGGCGGGGAGTTGACGATGCCGCTCATGCGACCGTCCCGAGGTGGCGGCGGAAATCGCGCACGAGCGGATATCCGAACAGCAGCTTGAGCGAGCGATTCGGCCGATGGGTCTGATCGGCTTTGCCGCGACCCTGGGTCAGCCCCAGCGGCGTCCAGTTCGCCGCGCGGTAGCACGTGCCGCGATTGCGCTCGGGGTCCACAAATGTCTCGGTGAAGTAGATCGGGTGTGCATAGACCTGTTGCCAGTCGGCCGACAGCTGGGCCGCCATCCGCGCCAGCAGATGCGACGCGAGGTGCGGCACGCGCACCCACGGCAGGATCAGAAACCGCGTCTGGTAGGCGACCAGGTGGATATTGCGCTTGCGCGCGGCAGGCGACCAGCCGATGAACGTGTCGCGCGGCGCGAGATGCCGCGGCGCACTCGACCACAAGAAGCAGCCGATCGGTCGCTCGCCCGCTGCCACCAGATACTTGAGATGCTCACCGACGGGCTGCCGATACCCCAGGTAATGGTGCTGGGCGATGAGCGCGTTGACCAGCGCTTCCTCGTCGGTCCGCCTCACCTGACGCAGCGCCACCGGGCCGAGCTCAGCCAGGCTGCGCTCGATCGGCGTCGCGTCGATCGTGATCGGCACCGGCTCGCGTCGTCGCCACGCGGCCAGGCTGTCGTACTTGGGGGCCGGCAGCTCGATGTGCCCGCCACGATGCAGCGCGAGCAACAGGCCGCGGCACACCGCATCGCGCAGTGCCCCGTTGGATTGCACCCAGCCCCATGCGCGGCACAGCTCGATCGACAAGCTCCGTCGGCTGGCCTTCGGCCGCGCCGCGATCAGCGCGCGGATGAACGCGACGTCGGCGGGCTGGATCGCGCGCCCGCGATACGTGAGGACGGATTCCATGCCACGAGCTACACCACACCGCGAATTAGAACGCAAGAGGAAACGGCATCGATCGCGATGTGCCGATCTCGGCGCCGGTCACGGGGCAGCGAGCGGCACGCGGCGCCACTGCGGCGCTGCCCCGATCCACTCGGGGTCACCGCCGGCGAGCAGCACCTGGAGCTCGTGCGCGAGCAGCTCCTGCTGCACGATCCCGGTGCGACCTGGCCAGTGCCGAAATTTCCCCTTCGACAATCGCTTCTGGCACAGCCAGAACCCCTGCCCGTCGTACGCCAGGATCTTGATCGCCGTCGCGCTGCGATTGCGGAACACGAACACCGTGCCCGAAAGCGGATCGGCGTGCAGGACCTCGCGGCACACCTGCGCGAGGCCGTCGATCCCGCGGCGGAAGTCGGCCGGCTCCACCGCCACCAGCAGCCGCATCTGCGGTGCGATCTGGATCATCCTCGCCGCCGCCAGAACGCGTCGACGAGCGCGGCGACGTCGACCATGGTCCCCGCACCGAGCTCGACCTCGAGCCGCTCCCCGTCGCGACCTTCCAACCGGATCACCGTCCGCGGCGACAGTCCGAGCCGCCCGGCATCGATCTCGACGAACCCGCCGCCCACCTCAGGGGCCGGCTCGCTGCCCACCCCTGCCCGGGCCGCGGTCATCCGCGCTGCCAGCCGCGCGTGGTCCAGGCGCAGCGCGCGCGCCGTGGCCTCGACCCCCTCGACCCGGGCGACCTCGACCACCTCGGCCCATATCGCCTCCGGCACCCGGATCCCGCGGCCGCCGTGCTCCGCGCGCCACCGTGCCAGCCGGGCCCGGGTCTGGGCCAGTCGATCTCGTCCATGCATGCGCAGCCTCGCGGGCCGAGGCTACGCGGCCCGGCGCAACGGCTCACGCATGCGTACCGGAAGGACACACTCGAGCTGGTGCCACGCGCCAAGGCTCCAAGAAGACATTGAGCAGGAGCCGACCAAGCCAAAGCGGTTCACCGCTGCATACGCGGCCTGAGAT
>DATIFD010000095.1:0-3654 GCA_035455385.1 Burkholderiaceae bacterium | reverse complement strand
GACAACCGCGGCCGCGAAGGACGCGGTGAAGGCCGTGGTGGTGAGCGCGAGGCGCGGGGCGGTGAACGCGAGGCGCGAGGTGGCGAGCGCGAGGGGCGCGGCGACGAGGCTCGCCGCCGCGGTCGCGAAGGGCGCGTAGGCGCGCGCGAGGCCAGGCCGGAGCTAGCCGCCGCCGACGTCGCTGAAGCAACCACCGCCCGGGCCGAGCCGCGCGACGAGGGCGCGAGCGGCCAACGGCGCGGCCAACGGCCGCCGCGCGAGCAGCGGCCGGCGCCCGAGGGCGCTCAAGCTGCGCCCGCGTCCACATTCGCCGACACGATCCCCGTCGGCGAGTCGCTAGCCGAAGCCGCCGAGGGCGAACGCGAGGGTCGGCGGCGCCGCCGCCGCCGCGGCGGACGCCGCGAGGAGGCCGGCCCCGAGTCGGCGGCCCCGGCCGCCGAGCTGCGCGAAGCACCCGCCGGCGAAGCGTTCGCTGCGCCTGGAGAAATGCGCGAGCCCGCGCCGATGGCCGAGCGCATCCTGCAAGAGGACCGCGTGACTGCCGCACCGATCGTCGGCAGACCCACGCCGCCGGCCGCGGAAGTGGCAGCCATCAGCGAGGCCGCTGCCGCACCGGTGGCGGCGCCGCGGGTCGTACCGGCGGTGCCGCACTTCGACCTGCCGACGCAGGAGCTGCAGCAACTGGCCGACGGTGCTGGACTGCAGTGGGTGCACTCCGACGCCGACAAGGTGCGCTCGGTGCAGCAGGCGATCGCCGCCGAGCCGCGGCCGGTGCACGTGCCGCGCGAGCGCAAGCCGGTGGTGTCGGCCGACGAAGGCCCGCTGGTGTTGGTGGAGACGCGCAAGGACCTATCGCAGTTCGCGCTGCCGTTCGAGCGCCAGGGCGCCGCGCAGACTGCCTTGCCACCGCAGTAGCGCGACTCGGCGAGCCGGCGGATCCGCCGGCTCGCTGGCTGGATCAGACCAGGCGGTCGAGCGCGCGCCGGTATGCGCCGGCGTGCACCAGGTCGTCCCACGCCAACGGCGCGCTTGCCGGCAGCAGCGCCTGACGCCTCGCCTCGCTGGCCTCGGTGGAGCGCCAGTGGCCCTGCTCACGCGCGTCGGCCAAGCCGTCGAGCAACTGGTCGACTGCCGAGCCGCCGTCGATCGATTGGTTGCACAACAGCACCATGTCGCACCCGGCCTGCAGCGCGGCAACGGCAGCGTCGGCGTAGCTCAGCTCGCGCCCGTCGAGCCGGCGTGCACCGGCCATGCTGAGGTCGTCGCTGAAGATGGCGCCGTCGAAACGCAGCCGCCCGCGCAGGATGTCTTGCAGCCAACGGCTGGAAAAGCCGGCCGGCCGCGAGTCGACTTTCGGGTACGCCACGTGCGCTGGCATCACGCTGGCCAGGCTGGTCGACAACCATCCGTACGGCGCCGCGTCATCGGCCAACAACGCCTTCAGGCTGCGCCGGTCGACCGGCAGGTCGACGTGGCTGTCGGCGCTCACGTGCCCATGGCCGGGGAAGTGTTTGCCGCAGTTGGCCATGCCGGCGCGCAGCAGACCGTGCATCACGCTCTTGGCCAGCAGGCCGACGACCCGCGGGTCACGGTGGAAGGCGCGGTCGCCGATCACGCTGCTGCCGCCATGGTCGAGGTCGAGCACCGGCGTGAAGCTCAGGTCGACGCCGCAGGCCCGCAGCTCGGCGCCCAGCACGTAGCCGAGTGCGGTGGCGACGTCGGTGGCCTGCATCGGATCGCGCATCCACAACTCGCCCAGCGTGCGCATCGGCGGCAGCACGGTGAATCCGTCGCTGCGAAAGCGCTGCACCCGCCCGCCTTCATGGTCGACGCAGATCAACAGGTCGGCTCGCATCGACTTGGCCTCGGCCGTCAGCTCGATCAGCTGGCGACGGTCCTGCCAATTGCGGGCGAACAGGATCAGCCCGCCGGTCAACGGGTGCTGCAGGCGTCGACGATCGTCGGCGCTCAGCGCGAGGCCGGCGACGTCGAGCACGACCGGGGCGTGTGGACTCATGGTACGGACTCTCTCTCCACCACCACGAACGCCGTGGCGACGTCGGCCTCGTCGCTGACGCTGACGAAAGCGCGCAGTTGGCGCTCGGCGAACCACCGGGCGAGCTCGCCGTGCAGGCGGATTTCGGGCTTGCCGCTCGGGGCGTTGACCACCTCGCAGGCGCGCCAGCTCATCGGCGAGCGCATGCCCAGGCCGATGGCCTTGGAGAACGCCTCCTTGGCCGAAAAGCGGGTTGCCAGATAACTCAGACCACGGCGCGCCACCCGGGCACGCCGCGCTTCGAAGACGCGCAGCTCGTCGGGGCCGAGCACGCGCTGCGCGAAGCGGTCGCCATGGCGCTGCAGCGCGACGGCGATGCGGCGGATGTCGCACACATCGGTGCCGATGCCGACGATCATCGCGTCCCGGTCGATTGCGCCAGCTGGATGCAGCGCTGGTATTCGCGCACCGTGCGCTCCATGCCGAGCTCGAGCGCATCGGAGATCAGTGCGTGACCGATCGACACCTCCAGAATGCCGGGCACTGCACGCAGGAAATCGGTGAGGTTGGAGCGGTTGAGGTCGTGCCCTGCATTGACGCCCAGCCCTGCCGCCTGTGCAGCTTGCGCCGCGGCGGCGTAGCGCGCTACAACCGCCGCCTGCTCGGGTGTGCCATGCGCCCGCGCATAGGCCTCGGTGTAGAGCTCGACGCGATCGGCGCCCACCGCCACGGCGTGCGCCATCGCCTCGGGCAGCGGATCCATGAAGAGGCTGACCCGCACGCCCAGCGCGCGCGCTTCCGCCACCAGCGGGCGCAGCCGCTCGGCGTCGGCGGGCAGGCTCCAGCCGTGATCCGACGTGAACTGATCGGCGCTGTCGGGCACCAGCGTGCACTGGTGCGGCTTGAGCTCGCGCACGAACTGCATCAGGTTGTGCGTGGGGTTGCCCTCGATGTTGTATTCGACGTGCGGCCATTCGCGCAGCAGGGCCGCAAGTTCGTGCACGTCGCTCGTGCGGATGTGGCGCTGGTCGGGCCGCGGGTGCACCGTGATGCCCTGCGCGCCGGCCAGGATGGCGATGCGCGACAGCGCGACCACGTTCGGGATGTCGAGATGCCGTGTGTTGCGCAGCAGCGCGATCTTGTTGACGTTGACCGACAGCGCCGTGCGCGTGTCACGTGCAAACGCTTCGGGAGCGACCAGCGGATTCATCGCGGCGACGAGGTTGCGGCTTCGAGCAGACGTTGCGAGTCGATGACCACCTGCCGCGTGCGCAGCGGGGCACCGCCCAGATGATAGTGAAGCTGCGCGCGCAGCAGCAGCTTGAGGGCCTGCAGCTCGCGCGCGCACACCGCGTGCAGCGCCTGCAATGCGGCCACATCGGAGGCCTGCGTGCCCCACGCCTCCAGTGCCGATGCCAGTTCGAGCCAGGCGCTGCCGGAAAGCGACGGCTCGTTCGGCGTCGCGTCGGCCAACCCCTGTTCGACGCGCAGCGCATAGCGGGCGTCGGCCGACAGCGGGCGCTGCGTGAGCGTGGTGCGCCCGAGTTCGGGCAGGACGCCGGTCTCGTGCAGCAGCAGCAGCTCGAAGCCACGCAGCGCCGCCTCGCTGCGCAACTCGCTGTCGCCGAGGCAAGGCAGCGTCCGTGCGTAGGCGTCGA
>DATIFD010000094.1:0-2539 GCA_035455385.1 Burkholderiaceae bacterium | reverse complement strand
GCCCAGCAGCAGCGGGTTGGTGTAGATGCTGTCGCCCAGCAGCTGCACGGCCACCTGGTCGGCGTCGAGCAGCCCGAGCTTCGAGGGGCCCAACGCGGCCTGCAGCGCAGCCACGCAGCCGCCCTGCGGAAACTCCCAGTTCGGGTTGGCCACGAACGCCGCGGTCGGCGTGGCGTGCGAGTTCAGCGCCACGTAGGTCCGGCCCTCGCGCATCAGCGCCAGCGTGCTCTTGCCGGCGGCCACGATGCCGTCGCAGGCGATCACCAGGTCCGCCTTCGCGGTGTCGACCTTGGTGGTGTAGATCGCCTCGGGCCGGTTGGCGATCTGGATGTGGCTCCAGGTGGCGCCCCCCTTCTGCGCCAGCCCCGCGCTGTCCTGCGTGACGACGCCCTTGCCTTCGAGGTGCGCGGCCATGCCCAGCAGCTGGCCGATCGTGATCACGCCGGTGCCGCCGATGCCCGCCACCACGATCCCCCACGCCGTTTCGGCCAGCGGCAGCGCCGGCTCCGGAATCTCCGGCAAGGTGTTCGGGTCGGTGCGGCTGGCTTCCTTCTTCGGCTTCTTCAGCTGGCCGCCCTCGACGGTGACGAAGCTGGGGCAGAAGCCCTTGAGGCAGGAGTAGTCCTTGTTGCAGGTGTTCTGGTTGATGCGGCGCTTGCGGCCGAACTCGGTCTCGACCGGCTCCACGCTGAGGCAGTTGCTCTGCACGCTGCAATCGCCGCAGCCCTCGCACACCAGCTCGTTGATCACCACGCGCCTGGCCGGATCTTCCATCTTGCCGCGCTTGCGGCGGCGGCGCTTCTCGGTGGCGCAGGTCTGGTCGTAGACGAGGATCGTGCAGCCCTCGATCTCGCGCAGCTCGCGCTGCACCGCGTCGAGTTCGTCGCGGTGGCGCACCGTGACGCCGGGCGCCAGGTTGAGCGGGCCGTTGTACTTCTCGGGCTGGTCGGTCACCACCACGATGCGCTTGGCGCCTTCGGCCTCGAGCTCGCGGGTGATCTGCGGCACCGTCAGCACGCCGTCGATCGGCTGGCCGCCGGTCATCGCCACCGCGTCGTTGTAGAGGATCTTGTAGGTGATGTTGACACCCGAGGCGATCGCCTGCCGCACCGCCAGGAAGCCCGAGTGGTAGTAGGTGCCGTCGCCGAGGTTGGCGAACATGTGCGGCCGCCTGGTGAACGGCGCCTGGCCGACCCACGGCACGCCCTCGCCGCCCATCTGTGTGAAGCCCACGGTGGCGCGGTCCATCCACACCGCCATGAAGTGGCAGCCGATGCCCGCCATCGCGAGCGACCCCTCGGGCACGCGCGTGCTGGTGTTGTGCGGGCAGCCCGAGCAGAACCACGGCTGGCGGTCGGCGCCGCCGGTGACGCCGGTGGCCAGCGCGCGCTCCTTGGCCTCGAGGATGCCGATGCGCGCGTCCATGCGCGCCGCGATGTCGGCCGGCACGCCGAGCTTCTTCAACCGCTTGGCGACGGCCTGCGCGATGATCGCCGGCGTCAGGTCGGCGTTGGCGCGCAGCAGCCAGTTGCCGCTCGGGTTGGGCTGGCTCCACTCGCCGCCTTCGTCGCCGTCGGGTTGGTCGAACTTGCCCAGCACGTTGGGCCGCACGTCGGGGCGCCAGTTGTACAGCTCTTCCTTCAGCTGGTACTCGATGACCTGGCGCTTCTCCTCGACGACGAGGATCTCCTGCAGGCCCTGCGCGAAGTCGCGCGTGATCGTCGCCTCCAGCGGCCAGACCACGTTGACCTTGTGCAGGCGGATGCCCAGCGTGCGGCAGGTGTCGTCGTCGAGGCCCAGGTCGGCCAGCGCCTGGCGCGTGTCGTTGAACGCCTTGCCGCTGGCGATGATGCCGAACCTGTCGTTCGGCCCGGCGATCACGTTGTGGTTGAGCTTGTTGGCACGCACGTAGGCCAGCGCCGCGTACCACTTGAAGTCGAACAGCCGCGCCTCCTGCACCAGCGCGGTGTCGGGCCAGCGGATGTGCACGCCGCCGGGCGGCATCGCGAAATCGGTCGGCACGACGATGTTCACGCGGTCGGGGCTGACGTCGATGCTGGCGGCCGACTCCACCACCTCCTGGATCGTCTTCATCGACGTCCACACGCCGGCGAAGCGGCTCATCGCGAACGCGTGCAAGCCGAGGTCGAGGATGTCCTGCGCGCTCGACGGAAAGAACAGCGGCAGGCCGCAGGCCTTGAAGATGTGGTCGCTCTGATGCGCCGCGGTGCTGCTCTTGGCGACGTGATCGTCGCCGGCCACCGCGATCACGCCGCCGTGCGGCGCGGTGCCCGCCAGGTTCGCGTGCTTGAACACGTCGGAGCAACGGTCCACGCCCGGGCCCTTGCCGTACCAGATGCCGAACACGCCGTCGTACTTCTTGTTGGCCTTGTCGAATTCGAGCTGCTGCGTGCCCCAGATCGCGGTGGCCGCCAGCTCCTCGTTGACGCCGGGCTGGAACACCACGTGGTTGGCCGCCAGGTGCTTGCGCGCCGACCACAGCGCCTGGTCGTAGCCGCCGAGCGGCGAGCCGCGGTAG
>DATIFD010000093.1:0-3230 GCA_035455385.1 Burkholderiaceae bacterium | reverse complement strand
CCGAGTCTTCGGCCCCGGCCGGCTCGCCCGAGGAGTCGGCCGGCACCGCTGCCGCGCCGCCACTGCGCCGCCGCGCCGAGGTCTGGCTCGCTGCGATGGGCGCCGGCGTGCTGGCGGTGTGCGGCGCCGCGCTGTGGGTCGCGCATGCCGCCGCGGCGACGCCCATGGTCGCCAGCGCGCCCGGCGTCGCCGAATTGTCCACCGCGCTGCGCGGCAGCGAATTCGCCGCGCTGCAAGCGGTTCGCGGCGCCGATGGCCAGATCACGCTGCGCGGCCGCCTGCCCACCGAGGTCGCGCGCCAGAAGCTCGACGACTGGCTGCAGAACCACGCGCTGCAGGCGCGCGTGGATGTGAGGGTCGACGAGGACGTCGCGCGTGACGTGACCGAGGTGTTCCGCGTCAACGGCGTCGCGGTAAAGGCCACGGTGGCCGGCCCGGGCCGGATCGACGCCGAGGCCGCCGAGCGCGATGCCGACCGGCTCGCGCGGGCCGAGGAAACGGTTCGCCGCGACGTGCGCGGGCTCGAGCAACTGGTGGTGCGCAACACCGCCAAGCCGCTGCCGCCGCCCATGCCGCCGGTGTCCGACGACCCCGGCAAGCGCATCGCCTCGCTCGTCACGTCCGAGCCGGCCTACCTGGTCACGGCCGACGGCTCGCGCTACTTCGTCGGCGCGCTGCTGCCCAGCGGTCACCGCGTCACCCACATCGGCCCCGGCAGCGTGACGCTCGAGCTGAACGGGCAGCAGACCAAGTTGAACCTCTGAGTCCCCACCCGCAACCCACCCAGCAAGGAGTAACCCCAATGAGCACCACCCCCATCAACTCGCTGCAGCAACTCGCCCTCGGCAACCTGCAGCAGACCACCACCACCAAGCGCCCGACCAACTTCTTCGAGGCGCTGTCGCTGGCCTGGGCCAATGCGCTGGATCGCCAGGCGCAGGTTGTCTCCGACAAGTCGCAGACCGTCGCCGACGGCGGCGACCAGATCAGCGACATGACGCTGCTGACCGCCGAGGCCTCGAAGCTCAACTTCATGGCCACGAGCTCGAACACGTCGATGTCGGAGTCGTCCAAGGCGCTCGAAGCCGTGGCCCGCAAGGGGTAAGCCATGACGATCGAAGCCGCCATCACCGCGCCGGTTTCGGTCGCATCGCCAGCCGGCGTTGCGACCGGCCACGTGCAGGCCGGCTACGGCGTCTCGCTGTCGGACTTCGGCTCCTTTCAGCAGGTGCTGGCGCAGGCCGGCGCCCGGCTGGAAGCCCGGCCGGTGGGTACGGCCAGCGAGGCCGTCAAGGTCCTCGCCGCGCCGTTCGACCACATCAACGCCGAGGCCAGCCAGGTGTCGGCCGCCGCGCAGGCCGCCAAGGCCGACGGTGGCGCGATGAGCCCGGGCGAAATGCTGCAGCTGACCGCGCGCGTGCAGGAGTTCAGCTTCCACTGCACGCTGATGTCCAACATCGCCAACCGCACGTCCGACGGCCTGCAACAGATGTTCCGTCAACAGTCCTGAAGAAAGACAAGCCATGCCCGCGCCGCACACGATGTCCCCGCTTTCACGCCTGGCCACCGCGGCGCTCGCCGCCGCCACGCTGCTGCTGGCCGCCTGCTCCGAACAGGAGCTGTACGGCCAGCTCAGCGAGCGGCAGGCCAACGAGATGGTGGCGGTGCTGCGCGGCGCCGGCATCGCCGCCGAGAAGGCCTCGCAGGAGGGGGGCAAGTTCTCGGTGACCACCTCCCGCGACGACTTTTCGCAGGCGGTGCGCACGCTGAACGCGCAAGGGTATCCGCGCGAAACCTTCGACAACATGGGCAAGGTCTTCAAGCGCGAAGGCTTCGTATCGTCGCCGCTCGAGGAGCGCGCGCGCCTGATGCACGCGACGTCACAGGAGATCGCCAACACCATCGCCGACATCGATGGCGTGGTCACCGCGCGCGTGCACCTGGTGATGCCCGAGCGCAACCCGCTGGTCGACAAACCGCAGCCAGCGGCCGCATCCGTATTCATCAAGTACCGGCCGGACAAGAACCTGGCCGCGCAGGTCACCCAGATCAAGGCGCTGGTGGTCAACAGCATCGAAGGCCTGTCCTACGACAACGTCACCGTCGCGCTGTTTCCCGCTGACGGCCTGACCCGCGAGCCCGCGCCAGCCGCCGGCTCGCCAGCGGTGGCCGGCTCCGCCGCCCTGTTCGTGCCGCTGCTGGGCGGCGGCGCCGCGGGCGCCCTGGCGCTTGGCGGCGGCGGGCTGTTGTGGTGGCGCCGCCGGCGCACGCCGGCGTCCGCCGTGTTGACCCTCGCGTCCCCGGCCGTGCCGGCCGGCAAGCTGCCGGCGCCTGCGCAGAAGGCCACCGAAGATGCCAAAGCGGCGTTTCGCCGCGCGATGAGCCGCCCGTGAACACGAGCGCACCCTCGAGCGCCACCGCGGCGCGCGCCAGCGTGCGCCGCAGGCAGCGCGCCGCCGTGGCGCAGCAATTGATCGCGCGCGCACCGCACGCGGTCGACGCGATCGACTGGGACACCTTGGACGCCGCCCCCGAATGGATGGCCTGGACCGGCGACCGCCTGGAGGCGTTGCAGCAACAGGTCGGGGCGCTCGTGCTGGCGCCGGAGCTGCGGCTGTGGATCGACGCACCGCGCCTGACCGCCGCGACGCGTGCACTCGGCGCCCCGCTGCTGCTTGCGCTGCTGGCGCTGCCCGAGGGCGAGATGCTGCCGCGTGACGTCACGCCGTCACCGCGCATCGAGCGTGCCGATCAAGTGGGGCCCTCGTTGCGCGCCTGTGGCGCCGGCGTGCTGCTGGCGGCGCTGCAATCGGGCGAACTGCGTCAGGCGGCCGCGCAGCTGCTGACACCGACTCGGCTATCACCGATGGCCGGCGCGCTGGCACGCTCGCTGGTGGCGCGCGCCGTTCAACTGGCGGCGCAGCTGGCGCCGGCAAGAGACCAGGAGGTCGCATGAGCTTTCTGCTTTGGCAACGCGAAGCCGGCGTCACGATCGCATCGGCGCGCCTCGTGCTGCGTGCCGATGAAGTGCCGGCTCTGCGCGACGCGCAGCAGCTGCGCGACGAACTCGAATCGCTGCGCCGCGAGCAGCAGGTGCGCATGCAGGCGGCGCGCAATGCCGCGCACGACGAAGGATTCGCCGCGGGCCTGCAGGAAGGTCGGGCGCAGGCGCGCGACGAGATCGCCGCCACGCTGGCCGCGCTGGCCACGAACGCCGCGCGCCACGAGGC
>DATIFD010000092.1:0-8962 GCA_035455385.1 Burkholderiaceae bacterium | reverse complement strand
ACACAGCTCGAAGCGATCAAGCAGCGGCTGGACCTCACGCGCCAGGAAGAGCAGGCGCAGATCGCGCAGCGGCTGGAGATCGAGAAGCTCAAGGCCGCCAGCGACGCCGACACCGCGCGTGCCAGGGAGCAGGCCACCGTGGCGGCAGACAGCGCGCGCATCGAGCGCGAGAAGGAGACCCGCCTGGCCGAGATCCAGAAGCAGCGCGAGCTGCGGCGGCTGGAGATCGAGGCGCAGCTGAGCTCCGAGGTGCGCAAGGTCGACAGCTCGATCGCGTTGGCGCACAAGCACGCCGAGGAGGCCAAGGCGCAGGCCGAGGCCGAGCGCGCGCGCACGGAGATCGTGCTGGCGCAGGAACAGGTGCAGACCGAGCGCGAGCGCGCGGTGGCCGAGCGCTCCCGCGAGATGGCGCTCAAGCGGGAGCAGGAGCGCGGCGAGGTCGAGAACTCCAAGGCCGAGAGCGAGACGGCGGTGCTGATGATGACGGCCAAGGCCGAAGCGACGGCGACGACCACGCGCGCCGAGGCACAGCGCATCAGGCTGATGGCCGAATCGGAGGGCACCCGCGCCCTGATCGCGGCGGAGAACTCCCGCACCGGCGAATTGATGCGCATGCAGCTCGAGCAATACCGGCTCGACCGCATGCCCGAGATCATCGGCCAGCTGATGAAGCCGGCCGAGAAGATCGACAGCATCCGCATCCACCAGGTCACGGGCTTCGGCGGCACGACGCAACTCGGCGCGGGTGGCGCCGGCGCGGCCGCAGGCGGCGAGCCGTCGAAGCCGCCGATGACGCAGGTGATGGACAGCATTCTCGGCATGGCGCTGCAGTTGCCGGCGCTCAAGAGCATCGGCGAATCAATCGGCGTCGATCTGTCCGGCGCGGTGGCGCCTGCCGGCGGCGCGGCCGCGGCCGGTGCCGCCGGCAAGAACAATGCGGCCGGCTGAGGCGGCGTCACCCACTGTCGAACACAACGCGCGAGCGCGCATCCGAGAGGAGAAGACCATGTCGTATTCCCGTCGACATTTCATCGCCACCGCCTCCAGCGTGGCGACGATCGGCAGCGCACTGCCGCTGCGCCACGCGCTGGCGCAGAGTGGACCGATCAAGCTCGGCTCGGTGCTCGACAACTCGGGCAATCTCGATGCCTACGGCAAGCCGATGGTGCTGGCCACGCAGCTCGCCGCCGAGGAGATCAACGCCGCCGGCGGCCTGCTCGGTCGCAAGATCGAGGTGGTGCAGTACGACACCCAGTCCGACATCGCGCTGTACACCAAGTACGCACAGCAGCTCGCGCGCGACGACAAGGTCGATGTCGTGCACGGCGGCATCACGTCGGCGTCGCGTGAAGCGATCCGCCAGACCTTCCGCCGCGCCAACGTGCTGTACTTCTACAACGTGCTGTACGAAGGCGGCGTGTGCGACCGCAACTGCTTCGTCACCGGCACCACGCCCGCGCAGGCGGTGGAGCCGATCGTCGACATTGCGATCAAGCAGTGGGGCAAGAAGGTCTACGTGCTGGCCGCCGACTACAACTACGGCCAGATCACCGCGAAGTGGGTCGCGCACTACGTCAAGCAGCGCGGCGGCACGATCGTGCAGACCAGCTTCTTCCCGCTCGACGTGGCCGACTTCGGCTCGACGATCGCCAAGATCCAGGAGGCCAAGCCCGATTCCGTGTGCGCGGCGCTGGTCGGCGGCGCGCACATGTCGTTCTTCCGTCAATGGGCGGCCTCGGGGATGAACAAGAAGATCCCGTTGTTCTCGACCACGTTCGGCGTCGGCAACGAGCACCTGGCGCTGTCGGCGGCCGAGGGCGACGGCATCCTGATCGCCGGCAACTACAGCCAGGAGGAGCCGTCGCCCGCCAACAAGGACTTCCTCGCGCGCTGGGCCAAGCGGTTCGGCGACACCAAGATCGTGCACGAGATCGCGGTGTCGCAGTACCAGGGCATCAAGCTGTGGGCCGAGGCGGTCAGGAAGGCGTCGTCGCTCGATCGCGAGAAGCTGATCAAGACGCTGGAGTCGGGCGTCAGCATCGAGGGGCCCGCGGGCACCGTGAAGATGGACGGCAAGACCCACCATGCGTCGCTGGACATCAAGGTCATGGAGGTCAAGGGCCAGAAGCTGACGATCAAGTCGTCGGCCAAGGCGCGGCCACCGAGCGACACGGCCGCGTCGTGCAACCTCCAGAAGAACCCGGACGACAACAAGCAGTACGAGGTGACGATCTAGCGTGGATTACGCCGCCGTCGTCCTGCTCGAGATCCTGTACATGATCGCCTTCCTGGCGCTGATCAGCGCCGGGTTGGCGGTGGTGTTCGGAATGATGCGCGTGATCAACCTCGCGCACGGCGAGTTCGTGATGATCGGCGGCTACACCACGATCGCCAGCACCCGCGCCGGCATCGACATCTGGTTCGCGATGCTGGTGCTGTCCCCGCTGGTCGTCGGCTTCCTGGGGCTGGTCGTCGAGCGTATCGTCGTGCGGCATCTGTATGGCCGCATGATCGACACGATGCTGGCCACGTGGGGTCTCAGCCTGCTGATGGTCGGTCTGGTGACGCTGATCTTCGGCAACACGGCGGTCAGCGTGCCGGCCCCGATCCAGTCGTACCAGGTCGGCGAGTACCAGATGGGCGGCTACAACCTGTTCATCATCGCGGTGGCGATCCTGGTCGTGTTGCTGCTGTGGCTGGCGCTGCGCTACACGCGCGTGGGTCTGATCGCGCGCGGCGCGATGCAGAACGCGGATGTCGCTGCGGCGCTCGGCTACAACCCGCAGAAGATCTACATGTGGACCTTCACCGCGGGGGCGGCGCTGTCGGGACTGGCCGGCGGCGTGATGGCGCCGCTGACCGGGCTGTTGCCGTCGTCGGGCTCGCTGTACATCGCCAAGGCGTTCATCACGGTGATCACCGGCGGCGCGGCGATCATCTCCGGCACGCTGGCCAGCGCCGCGATCTTTGGCACGATCAACCAGATCGTCTCGTTCGGCTCGACACCGGTGATCGGTGAGATCGCGATGCTGGCGCTGGCGATCATCCTGCTGCGGCTGATGCCTCAAGGCATCACCGGGCGCTTCTTCAGAAACTCGACATGAGCCCCGCACGGCCGTCCGAAGGGGCCCACGCAGCGGCCTGCATGCCGCTGCGGCTCGTTAGGCTGACTGCGGCCCGCAGGGGCCGCAACCAGTCCGTACTCGCCCTCCTGGAGGGAAGGCGCGGAGCGCCAAGGGTGCATCAATGACCGGCCCGTCGTTCGGCATCGGGCGCATCCGCTGGGGTTGGTACTTCGTCGGGGCTGTGATCCTGCTGCTGCTGCCGGCGGTCACGCAGACGAACACGCCTACCCTGCTGCTGATCTGGGCGCTGTTCGCGCTGTCGCTCGGGCTGCTGTGGGGCTTTGCCGGGCTGCTCAGCTTCGGCCATGCGGCGTACTTCGGCTTGGGGGCGTACACGTACGCGATCGCGTCGACCAATATCGGAGAGAGCACCGGACCGCTGCTGCTGGCGATGCTGGTGCCCGCCATCGTCGCCGCGGTGATCGGCGCCATGATGTTCTATGGCCGCATCAGCGACGTCTACATGGGCGTGATCACCCTGGTGGTCACGCTGATCCTGTTCAAGTTCATGAACGCGACTGCGGGCGACGCCTACCGCATCGGCTCGGCGCGCCTGGGTGGATTCAATGGCATCCCGGCGTTTCCGGTGCTCAACGTGCCGGGCGAGCCGTCGATCCAGATTTACGGCACGCCGTTCTATTACCTGGTGGCGGTGGCGCTGCTGCTGTGCTACCTGCTCAGCCGCTGGATCCTGGCGTCGACGTTCGGCCGCGTGCTGATCGGCATCCGCGAGAACGAGGGGCGCGTCGAGCTGCTCGGCTACAGCGCGCCGCTGTACAAGACCGCGATCTTCACGATCGCGGCCGCGATGGCGGCGCTCGCCGGCTGCCTGTTTGCCAACTGGGCCGAGATCGTCACGCCGGGCGTGTTCAGCCTCGGGGCTTCGGCCGAAGTGATCGTCTGGACCATCGTCGGCGGCCTGGGCACACTGATCGGCCCGATCCTCGGAGCGATCGTGCTCGGGGCGCTGAAGCTGCTGCTGGGTCAGCAGACGGTGATCGACAACTCGCTGGTGCTCGGGGCGATCCTGGTGCTGGTGGTGCTGCTGCTGCCGCGCGGGCTGGTGCCGACGCTGCTGCGCTGGCGCGAGCGGCGCGCGATCGCCAGCATCAGCCGACGGCAGGCCAGCAGCGTACGGCGCCGCCGCGGCGCGCGGAGCGAACCGTGAACGCGTGCGGGCGCGGCACGGCGTCGATCCCAGGGCGCTTCCGCGCGCTGGGGGCACGATGACGGAGACGGTACTGGACACGCGCGACCTGTCGATGCGCTTCGGCGGGGTGCAGGCCGTCAACAACGTCAACTTCTCGCTCAAGGAGCGCGAGCTGCGCTGCCTGATCGGGCCCAACGGCGCCGGCAAGAGCACGTTCTTCAAGTGCCTGACCGGGCAGATCCGGCTCAACCACAGTCACGGCCGCGTGTTTATCCGCGGGCACGACGTGACGGGCTGGCGTGCCTACGAGATCGTGCGCCTGGGTGTCGGCATCAAGACGCAGGTGCCGTCGGTGATGAACGGCCTGAGCGTCGAAGAGAACATCTGGTTGTCCGCACGCAGGGTCGCCAGCCGCGAAGCGGTGACTGCGACGGTCGCGGAAGTGATCGAGCAGATGCAGCTCGCCGGCATCGCTCGCCGCCTGGTCGGCGAACTCGCGCACGGGCAGCGCCAGCTGGTGGAGATCGGCCTCGTGCTCGCGCAGCGGCCGTGGCTGCTGCTGCTCGACGAGCCGGCCGCCGGCATTACCGGTGCGGAGGCCGACGCGCTGGTGCGCATCATCCACGACGTCAACCAGAAGGCCACGATCGTCGTGGTCGATCACGACATGGAGTTCGTGCGCATGCTGGGTGGGCGCGTCACGGTGATGCACCAGGGAGCGATCCTGCGCGAAGGGCCGGTTGACGACGTGCTGGCCGACGCGACGGTGCGAGAGGTCTACATCGGGAGCCGGGCCAAGTGAGCGCCGATCTGGAGCGCAGCGCAGGAAGTGCCGCGGGCACCGCCGATGCGGCGGTAGCCGCAGCCGCCGTGCGCAGCGATGTCGTGCTCGAGGTCAACGGGCTGCGCGCCGGCTATGGCCATGTGCCGGTGCTGCGCGGCATCGACTTCCAGCTCCACGAAGGCGAGGCAGTGGGCATCGTCGGCCACAACGGCGTCGGCAAGACGACGCTGCTCAAGGCCCTGATCGGCCTGGTGCCGGCCACCGGAGGGCGTGTGTCGATGGATGGCGTCGACGTCACGCGCATGAAGGCTTACGAACGCAGCCGACTCGGCGTCGGCTACGTGCCGCAGGGCCGCGGCATTCTCCCCGGTCTCACTGCGCTGGAGAACCTGCGACTGGCCTGGACCGCCGATTGCGGCGAGATCGAGCCGGTTGCGATCGAGCGTGTGCTCGACACGCTGCCGCGGCTGCGCTCGCTGCTCGACCGCAAGGGCGGGTCGCTGTCCGGAGGCGAGCAGCAGATCCTCGCGCTGGGTCGCGCCTTGATGCCGGCACCTTGGATGCTGCTGCTGGACGAGCCTTCCGAGGGCATTCAGCCGTCGATCGTGCAGGAGATCGGCGAGATCCTCGCCGCGCTGCGCCAGCACAACAAGCTGTCGCTGCTGATCGTCGAGCAGAACCTGGACCTGGTGCTCGATGTGGCCGACCGCATCGTCGTGATCGAACGCGGCCGCATCGAGCGCGAGCTCGACGCCCACGTCGTCCAGGCGGGCGGTCTGGCCGACATTCTCGGCATGGGTGCGCCGCGAACGACGCGATCGGCAGCGGGGCAGGCGCCACCGAAGGCCGACGTACGAAGGGCGCCGTCGCCGGCGGTGCGCAGCGCGTCGGCGCCGGTCCGGCCCGATGCCATGCGCGCCGCCACGGCGCCGACGATGCCGGCGATTGTGCCGCCGCGCGCTGCTGCAGCGCCGGCGCCCGCCGTACCCGCCAATCGAGGTGACAACATGACGATGGTCAAGCGACCCACGATCGAGCAGCTGCACAAGATCGTCAGCTCGCTGCACATGAGCATGTCCGAGCGCGAGATCGGGGAGTACCTCGACGTTCTCGAAGGCACGATGCAGGCCTACGATCGCATCGCCCAGCTGCCCGACTACCTGCCCGAGGTGCGCTACCCGCGCACGCCGGGCACGCGGCCCGCGCCGTCGGAGAATCCGCTCGGCGCGTGGTACATCAAGTCGGAGGTCAGGGGCGCGCCGTACGGCCCTCTGGCCGGCAAGCGCATCGTGCTGAAGGACAACATCTGCCTGGCCGGCGTGCCGATGATGAACGGCGCGTCGACGCTCGAAGGCTACGTGCCCGATATCGACGCGACCGTGGCCGCGCGCATCCTGGACGCCGGCGGCACTATCGTCGGCAAGGCGCACTGCGAGTATTTCTGCCTTTCCGGCGGCAGCCACACCTCGGCGTCGGGCCCGGTGCACAATCCGTACAAGATGGGCTATTCGGCCGGCGGCTCGTCGAGCGGCTGCGCGGCCCTGGTGGGCTCCGGCGAAGTGGAGATGGCGATCGGCGGCGACCAGGGCGGCTCGGTGCGCATGCCGTCGTCCTACTCGGGCTGCTACGGCATGAAGGGCACGCACGGCCTGGTGCCGTACACGGGTGCGATGCCGATCGAGGCCACGATCGATCACCTCGGGCCCATCACGGCCACGGTGGCCGACAACGCGCTGCTGCTCGAGGTGATCGCCGGTGCGGACGGGGTCGATCCGCGCCAGTACAACGTGCGCGTCGACAAGTACACGGCGGCACTGGGGCGTGGCGTGGCCGGCCTGCGAATCGGCGTGCTGACCGAGGGCTTCCGCCATCCGGTGTCGGAGCCCGACGTCGATCAGAAGGTGCGCCAGGCGGCCGATCGCTTGCGCGCGCTCGGTGCTGTCGTCGAGGAGATCTCGATCCCGATGCACCTCGACGGCCTGGCGATCTGGACGCCGATCGCGCTCGAGGGCCTGCAGGCGCAGATGATGCACGGCAACGGCATGGGCTTCAATTGGCAGGGCCTCTACACGACGAGCCTGCTCGACGCCCACGCCAACTGGCGTGCGCGTGCCAACGAGCTGTCGCGCACGCTGAAGATCTCGATGCTCGCGGGCGAGTACTTCATTCGGCAATACAGGGGCCACTTCTATGCGAAGGCGCAGAACCTGGTGCGGTTGCTGCGCAAGACCTACGAGCAGGCCTTCTCGCGCGTCGATCTGCTGTTGATGCCAACCACTCCGATGAAGGCGACGCCGCTGCCAGCACAGGACGCGCCGTTGTCGCTGTACTGCCAGCGCGGGTTCGAAATGCTGCCCAATACGACGCCGTTCTCGGTGTGCGGCAACCCGGCGATGAACGTGCCGTGCGGCATGTCTGGCGGGCTGCCGGTGGGCATGCAACTCGTGGCTGCGCACTACAACGAGTCGACGATCTACCGCGCCGCGCATGCGTTCGAGCAGCTCGGCGACTGGCGCAACTTCTAGCCCGAGGCTGCCGGACCGCGCGCGATGTCGGCCAACCCATTCCGCTCCGACTGGATTGCCGGCGCCAGGGACGAGGGCCTGCGCCCGCAGGGCACGCTGTCGTACGTGTCGGGTTCGACCGACGAGGTGTTGCGCTTCATCACCATTGCACAGCAGCTCGACAAGACCGTGAGCCGGCACGGCTCGCGCGACGCCGCGATCTTCGACGCCGAGGGCCTGCGCCTGTCGTGGTATGACCTGAAGGCCCGGGCCGACGAGCTGGCGGCTGGCCTGCTGGCACTCGGCCTGCGGCGCGGCAATCGCGTCGGCATCTGGGCCCCGAACCGGCACGAATGGGTGATCACCCAGTTCGCCACCGCGCGCATCGGGCTGATCCTGGTCAACATCAACCCGGCGTACCGCAAGACCGAGCTCGAGTACGCGCTGAACAAGGCGGGGTGCCGTGCGCTGGTGATGGCGCGCCGCTACAAGAGCAGCGACTACCTCGGCATGCTCGCCGACATCGCGCCCGAGATCCACTTCAAGGGCGTCAGCGAGGTGCTCGACAGCGTGCGGCTGCCGTCGCTGAAGCACGTCATCCTGCTCGACGAAGCGCGCCCCCAGGCGGCTTCGCCACCTTCCCCCGACGAGGTTGGGTCGGGCGGCGGAGCCGGATCGACCCAGCCGGTGCCTCCGCGCTGCCTCTCGTACGCGCAGCTGCTGAGGCTCGGCGGCCCGGCGCAGCGTGGCCGCCTCGACGGCCTGAGCGCCGCGCTCGACCCCGACGACCCGATCAACATCCAGTTCACCAGCGGCACCACCGGGTCGCCGAAGGGCGCGACGCTGACGCACCTCAACATCGTCAACAACGCGCGCTTCTGCGCCAAGGCGATGGCACTGAGCCCGGCCGACCGGCTGTGCATCCCGGTGCCGCTGTACCACTGCTTCGGCATGGTTCTCGGTGTGCTTTGCTGCGTGACCTCCGGCGCCACGATGGTGTTTCCGGGCGAGGGTTTCGACGCCACCGACACGCTGAAGACGATCGCGCGCCACCGCTGCACGGCGCTGCACGGCGTGCCGACGATGTTCACCGCGATGCTCGAGGATGCGAGCTTCGCGCAGCACGATCTGTCGTCGCTGCGCACCGGCATCATGGCCGGCGCGCCGTGCCCGGTGGAGGTGATGAAGCAGGTGCAGGCGCGGATGCACATGCGCGAGGTGACCATCGTCTGTGGCATGACCGAGACCTCGCCCGGCTCGACGCAGACCGCGACCGACGACCCGCTGGCGAAGCGCGTCGGCACGGTCGGCCGCGCGAGTCCGCACGCGGAGATCAAGATCATCGACCCCGCGACCGGGCGCGTCGTGCCGCGCGGCACACCGGGTGAGCAGTGCACCC
>DATIFD010000091.1:0-2742 GCA_035455385.1 Burkholderiaceae bacterium | reverse complement strand
CGGACGAGAGCTTCGTGGTCATCCGCTTCGCGAATCCCAAGGGCATCGACTTTCCCTACCTCCTCAACATGGTCCATGACTCCTTCATGTCGCGCGCCAACACCATCGTCGTGCCCGGCGGCAAGATGGAGCTGGCGATGCAGCTGATCTTCACGCCGTTCATCTGGCGAATGATCGAGCGCCGCAAACGCGCGCTGGGTGCACTGTGAGCTGAGGGCAACGATGAGCTCGACCGCCACCGACCGTGTGATCCGCGCCGACAGCGGCAAGTCCGAGCCGCTGGCCCACGCGCTGCGTGCGCTGGCGATGGACGCCGTCCAGCAAGCCAGCTCGGGGCACCCCGGTGCGCCGATGGGCATGGCCGAGATGGCCGTCGCGTTGTGGACGCGCCACCTGCGCCACAACCCGATCAATCCGCACTGGCCCGACCGCGACCGCTTCGTGCTGAGCAACGGGCATGCCTCGATGCTGCTGTACGCGCTGCTGCACCTGAGCGGCTATGCGCTGCCGGTGTCCGAGCTGCGGCGCTTCCGGCAACTGCACAGCCTGACGCCGGGCCATCCCGAGACGGGGCTGACGCCGGGCGTCGAGACCACCACCGGGCCGCTCGGCCAGGGCATCGCCAACGCGGTGGGCATGGCGCTGGCCGAGAAGCTGCTGGCCGACGAGTTCAACCGTCCGGGGCATCCGATCGTCGACCACCGTACCTACGTGTTCCTCGGCGACGGCTGCCTGATGGAGGGCGTCAGCCACGAGGCCTGCGGACTGGCCGCGGCCTTGAAGCTCAACAAGCTGATCGCGCTGTACGACGACAACGGCATCTCGATCGACGGTGCCGTCGAGGGCTGGTTCGTCGACGACACCCCGGCGCGCTTTCGCGCCTACGGCTGGAACGTGATCGGACCGATCGACGGCCACGACGCCGAGGCGGTCGACGCCGCCATCGCGCAGGCCAAGGCATCGACCGACAAGCCGACGCTGATCGACTGCCGCACCACCATCGGCAAGGGCTCGCCCGGCCGCGCGGGCAGCGCCAAGGCGCACGGCGAGCCGCTCGGTGCCGACGAGATTCGGCAGACGCGCGCGGCGATCGACTGGCCGCATCCGCCGTTCGAGATCCCGGCCGAGCTGGCCGCGCGCTGGGACGCGCGCGAGGCCGGTGCCGCGCACGAGGCGCAGTGGCGCGCGCGGCTGGCCGCCTATCGCGCGGCGTTTCCGGCGCTGGCCGATGAGTTCGAACGCCGCGTGGCCGGCACCCTGCCGTCCGACTTCGAGCAGACCCGTGAGCGCATCCTGGCCGAACTCGGGCCCGCCGGCGATGCGATCGCGACGCGCAAGGCCTCGCAGAAGGTGCTGTCGCTGCTCGCACCGCGGCTGCCCGAGCTGATTGGCGGCAGCGCCGACCTGACGGGCTCCAACCTGACCGACTTTCCCGGCTGCGGCACGGTGCGCGGCGGCCAGCCCGGCGGCCGCCACATCCACTACGGCGTGCGCGAGTTCGGCATGGCGGCGGTCATGAACGGCATGGCGCTGCACGGCGGCTTCATCCCGTACGGCGGCACCTTCCTGACCTTCAGCGACTACAGCCGCAACGCCATCCGCATGGCGGCGCTGATGAAGCAGCGCGTGATCCACGTCTTCACGCACGATTCGATCGGCCTGGGCGAGGACGGACCGACGCACCAGGCGGTCGAGCACGCGGCCAGCTTGCGGCTGATCCCCAACCTCGAGGTCTGGCGGCCGTGCGACGCCGCCGAGACCGCGGTGGCGTGGCTGCAGGCGGTGGCCGCGCGCGACCGCCCGAGCGCGCTGCTGTTGTCGCGGCAGAACCTGCCGCCGCAGGCGCGCACGGCCGAGCAGCTGGCGCAGATCGAGCGCGGCGGCTACGTGCTCAGCGACCGGCCGGCGCCGCGCGCGGTGATCCTGGCCACCGGCTCCGAGGTGGCGCTGGCCATCGTGGCGCAGCGGCTGCTCGATCAGCACGACATCCCGGTACGGGTGGTGTCGCTGCCGTCGACCACGCTGTTCGACCGCCAGGACGCGGCTTGGCGCGAAGCCGTGCTCGGCGATCCGGCGCTGCTGCGCATCGGCGTCGAGGCCGGCGTCAGCCGGTGGTGGACGCAGTACGGCTGCCGCGCGGCGCTCGGCGTCGACCGCTTCGGCGAATCGGCGCCCGGCGCCGCGCTGTTCGAACACTTCGGCCTCACGGCGGCCAACCTGGCCGACCTGGTGGCGCGCCAGCTGGGAGCGAGCCGATGACCGGCTGCGACATCGTCAGCTTCGACCTCGACGGCACGCTGGTCGACAGCGCCGGCGAGATCGTCGCCGCGGCCAACGCGGCGCTCGCCGACCGCGACATCGCGGCGCGTCCGGCCGACGAGATCGTCCGCCTGATCGGTCACGGCGGACGCGCGCTGATGATCGCGCTGCTGGCGCGCGCATTTCTCGAGCGGCCCCAACTGGCCGATCGCGTGCGCGTCGACGACGTGATCGCCGGCTACGAGATGCAGTACGAACGCCGCATCGGCAGCGCCAGTCGTGCCTACCCGGGTGCGCGGCAGGTGTTGGCCGAGCTGCGCCGCATCGGCGTGCGCACCGCCTGCGTCAGCAACAAGGAGCGGCACCTCGCCGAGCGGGTGTTGAAGGCGCACGGGCTGCACCCGTATCTGGACCTGCTGGTCGGCGGCGATTCGTTGCCGCACAAGAAGCCGCATCCGTCGGTGCTGCGCCACGTGGCGCAGG
>DATIFD010000090.1:0-5762 GCA_035455385.1 Burkholderiaceae bacterium | reverse complement strand
AGCGAGGGCGACGACCCCAACGACCCGATCGCCGACGCCGCGCGCGGCATCCTCGACGGCCACATCGTGTTGTCGCGCGAGTTGGCCGAGGCAAGCCACTACCCGGCGATCGACGTCGAGCGCTCGATCTCGCGCGTGATGGGCGCGGTGGCAACGCGCGAGCAGATCGACGCCGCGCGCCGTGCGCGCCAGCTGCTGGCCAAGTACAACAAGGCGCGCGACCTGATCCAGCTCGGCGCGTACGCCGAGGGCCGCGACGCCGAGCTCGACGCGGCGGTGCGGCTGCACCTGCCGCTGACCACCCTGCTGCAGCAGGACATGCACGAGCGCGCCACGCTGGCCGACAGCTGGCGCGAGCTGCGCGGGCTGTTCAGCCCGTGACACCTCTTCACCACGACGACGATGCCCACCATGCAGGCCTTGCTCCAGTTGCTCGACCACGAACGCCGCGGGCGCGATGCCGCGCTGCTCGGGCTGCACGACGCCGAAGGCTCCGCGGGCCAGGCCGACGCGCAGGCCGAGGCGCTGGCCGCGTACCGCAGCGAATACGTCGAGCGCTGGGGCACGCGCTTCCGCCAGCCCGGCAGCGCCTCGCTGCTGCTGTGCTACCAGAGCTTCATGCAGCGCCTCGAACAGGCCATCGCGCAGCAACGCGCGATCGTGCAGCTTGCGCACGAGCGGCTCGAGCAGGCGCGGCGCGCGCTCGTCGACAACGAGCGGCGCGTCGCGTCGGTGGAGAAGCTCATCGAGCGGCGCGCGCAGCAGGAGCGGCACCGCGCCGCGCGCCACGAACAGGCGCACAGCGACGAGATCGCGCTCGCCGCGCACGCGCGCCACCAGGGCCCGCCGCCGTCCACCGAGCTCGGCGACCTGCCGCGCTGAAGGAGCCCAGCGTGTTGCCGACCCTGCCGATTGCCAATGCCGCGCCGCGCGCCGAGACGGCCCAGCCCCGAGGTGCGGCCGGTGACGACGACGCCGACGCGTTCGCCCACGTGCTGCAGCACGCGCAGCACCCGCCGAAAGCAGCGCACGACGCACAGGCCAAGACCACGTCGGACGCCGGCGATGCCAAGACGAAGCCGGCGCAAGCGAGCGAGCCGCGCCATGCCGCGCACGATGCCGCGCGCGACAGGGCACACGACACCGCACACGACGCCGTGCGCGATGCCACGGCGTCGGGCGCGCCCGCGCGCGACGCGGCCCACGAGCGAGTCGGCGACGACGCCGACGACACCGCCGTGCCGACCCACGCGCTGCCGGGCGACGCGCCAACGCCGTTGCCGGCGCCGGGGGCCGACGTCACGGTGGTGCCGCACGCGGCCGTCGATCCGCGGACGGCTGCGCGCGCCCCGGCGCCGGATGACGACACGGCCACGGCGGCTGTCGAAGACCGCGTCTCAACCGGTCGCGCAACTGCGCGCGGCCCCACGCGCGACCAGCGCATCGGATCAACGCCCGGTCACCCTGCGGCCGCATCGCCGCCCGACGCCACCGGTCGCGAAGAAGCAAACGCCGCGACCGTGCCGCAGCACGCCGCAGCCGAACAACACGTCAGCACGACGGGCCCGTCCGGCATTGCCGCCACGCGCACTGCGTCGTTCGCCGGCGTGCTGTCGGGCGAATTGACCAACCTGCCGTCGGCGCTGCCGACGACAGCCGCACCGCCACTGCACGACACGGCAGCCGCCACGGTGACCCACGATTCGAACCTGCCACAGGCGAACCTATACACCGGCATCGACGAACCGCAGTTCGGCACGGCGCTCGGCCATCAGGTGGCGCTGTGGGTGCGCGACGGCGTGCAGGAAGCGCGCCTGCAGCTGCACCCGGCCGAGCTGGGGCCGGTGACCGTGCAGATTGCGCTCGATGGCCAGGCGGCGCACGTCGAGTTCGGCGCCGCGGTGGCGGCGACGCGCGACTCGATCGAGCAGTCGTTGCCCGCGCTGGCCGCGGCATTGCGCGAGTCGGGCTTCACGCTGGCTGGCGGCGGCGTCTCGAGCCAGGCCGGACAGCGCGGCGATGGCGACGCGCCGCGCGGCCGCAGCCGCGCCTCCACCGGTGATCCATCACGCATCGACGGCTCACGCAAGCCAGGCGCCGTGGCCGTCGCGCCGCGCCGCTGGGCACGCTCGCTGCTCGACGTCTACGCCTGACAGCGCGCCAGCGCTGCGGCGCAGGCTCATATCGCGCAGCGATGTGAAGGCGGCGCAGCCGCCGGCCGAAGCCAAAACGGGCCCGAAAGGGCTCCTTATTCCGGGCGCTTGATCGCAGGCCGCTCCGAATAATCGAGCCGTCGAGATGACGCAACGCGCGCCGCCCGGGCCCACGCCCCGGCGCGCACGCAACGACCCATGGCCACCACCCCCGCCCCCGCTGCGCCTGCTGAAGCTGCCCCGGTTCCGGTCAAGGGCAAGAAGAAGCTGGCCCTGATCGTGGCCGCTGCGGTGCTGCTGCTGGCCGCCGGCGGCGGCGGCGCGGCGTTCTGGGTCATGCACAAGAAGGCCGAGACGGCTGCCGACGCCGGCGACGACGCCGACGCGGTGGCGGAGCAAAAGGCCAAGAAGAAGGGCGACAAGCATCAGCTGCCGGTGTTCCTGCCGCTGGACGTGTTCACCGTCAACCTCGCCGACCGCGACGCCGAGCGCTACGCGCAGGTGGGCGTGACGCTGGAGCTGGCCGACACCAAGACCAGCGACCTGCTGAAAGCCTACATGCCGGCCGTGCGCAACGACGTGCTGATGCTGATCGCGAACAAGAAGGCCGCCGATCTGCAGGACCGCGACGGCAAGCTCGCGCTGGCGCGCGAGATCAAGCGCGCGGCGCTCAAGCCGCTCGACGACAGCGAGGACAACGGCGACAGCGACGAGCAGCCGGTGCGCGCGGTGCACTTCTCGTCGTTCATCATCCAATGAACATGGGCCCCCACGCTCGCCGTCCTTGGCTCCGGAGGGCGCCATGAACCAGCAGATCCTGTCGCAAGACGAAGTCGACGCGCTGCTCGAGGGCATCACCGGCGAGAGCCAGAAGCCCGATGCGCCCGAGGAGCCCGCCGACGGCGTGCGCAGCTACGACCTGGCCAGCCAGGAACGCATCGTGCGCGGGCGCATGCCGACGATGGAGATCATCAACGAGCGCTTCGCGCGCAACGCGCGCCTCGGCATGTTCAACCTGATCCGCAAGAGCCCCGAGGTGTCGGTGGGCGGCATCAAGCTGCACAAGTACTCGGCGTTCCTGCGCGAGCTGGTCGTGCCGACCAACTTCAACGTCATGTCGGTGCGTCCGCTGCGCGGCTCGGGCCTGATCGTGCTGGAGCCTAACCTGGTGTTCGCGGTGATCGATGCGATGTTCGGCGGCGTCGGCAAGTTTCACACCCGCATCGAAGGCCGCGAGTTCTCGCCCACCGAGCAGCGCGTGATCCACCGCATCCTCGAGTGCTTCTGCACCGAGTACAAGAAGGCCTGGGTCGGCATCTACCCGCTGGAGCTCGAGCACCAGCGCTCGGAGATGCAGCCGCAGTTCGCCAACATCGCCACGCCGAGCGAGATCGTGGTGTCGAGCTCGTTCACCTTCGAGTTCGGCGACGCCAGCGGCACGATGCACCTGTGCGTCCCCTACGCCACGCTCGAGCCGATCCGCGACGTGCTGTACTCGACGATCCAGGGCGACGCCGCCGAGCCCGATCGCCGCTGGCTGTCGCTGCTGAAGACCGAGATCCAGGCCGCCGAGGTGACGCTGGTGGCCGAGCTGGCGCGCGCCGACGCCACCGTCGAGCAGCTGTTGGCGCTGAAGACGGGCGACTTCGTCGAGCTCGACATCGAGCCGCTGATCCAGGCCAAGGTCGACGGCGTGCCGGTGTTCGACTGCCACTACGGCACCTCCAGCGGCCGCTACGCGATCAAGATCGATCAACTGTTGACCAACCCGCAGCGCGGTTGGTTGGGAGAAAGCAATGTCCACTGACAACGCCTCGCCCGCCGCCGAGGGCCAGGACAAGATGGCCGCCGAATGGGCCGCGGCGATGGCAGAGGCCAAGCCCGCCGACGGCGGCGCGATCGCCGCGCCGGCCGAGTCGCCGGCGGCGTTCGCCAACTTCGGCCGCGGCGGCGACGGCGGCGGCGCCACCGGTGCGGCGGGCAACGACATCAACATGATCCTCGACATCCCGGTGCAGCTCACCGTGGAGCTCGGGCGCACGCGCATTCCGATCAAGCACATCCTGCAGCTGGCGCAGGGCTCGGTGGTCGAGCTCGAGACGCTGGCCGGCGAGCCGATGGACGTGCTGGTCAACGGCTACCTGATCGCGCAGGGCGAGGTGGTCGTGGTCAACGACAAGTTCGGCATCCGCCTGACCGACATCGTGACCCCGAGCGAGCGCATGCGCCGCCTCAGCAAGGCCGCGTGAGCACGGCGGCATGAGCCCTGCCATCACGTCGCTGCTCGGCTTTGCGGCCGTCGTCGCGCTGATCCCGGTCGCGCTGTGGCTGCTCAAGCGCACGCCGATCGGCGGCGGCGCCGCGCACGGCGTGATGCGCACGGTGGCGATGCTGCCGATCTCGGCCAACCAGCGCCTGCTGACCGTCGAAGTCGGCAGCGGAGACGACCGCAAGTGGCTGGTGCTCGGCGTCTCCAACGCCGGCATCCAGACGCTGCACACGATGGCGCCGCAGGCGCTGCCCGACGCACCGCTGCCCGGTGGACCGTTCGCGCAGCTGCTGGCGAAGCACCTGCCCGGCAAGCCCAACGGGTCATCCGATGCGCGCTGAAGGCTCGCCCATCTCTTTGGCGCTGATGCGCTGCGCAGCGCGAGGCCTGGCCGTATCGCTGTTATCGACCGCGTGCTGCAGCGCCTTCGCTCAGAACAACCCGTCGAACCTGCCGCTGTTGATCGGCCAGGGCGCCGGCGGCACCACCTACTCGGTGCCGATCCAGACGCTGCTGGCGTTCACGGCGCTGAGCTTCCTGCCGGCGGTGCTGCTGCTGATGACCGGTTTCACGCGCATCGTGATCGTGCTGTCGCTGCTGCGCCAGGCGCTGGGCACGCAGGCCGCGCCGCCAAACCAGGTGATCATCGGGCTGAGCCTGTTCCTCACGCTGTTCGTGATGGGGCCGACGCTGGACCGCATCTACACGCAGGCCTACGAGCCGCTGCAGGCCAACAAGATCTCGTTCAGTGAGGCGCTCAGCCGTGGCGAAGTGCCGCTGCGCGAGTTCATGCTTAAGCAGACGCGGCAGTCCGACGTGCAGCTGTTCGCCAAGCTGGCCAAGCTGCCGCCGGAGGTGAAGGGCGAGGACGTGCCGTTCAAGGTGCTGGTGCCCGCGTTCGTCACCAGCGAACTGAAGAGCGCGTTCCAGATCGGCTTCCTGATCTTCATTCCGTTCCTGGTGATCGACATGATCGTCGCCAGCGTACTGATGAGCCTGGGCATGATGATGTTGAGCCCGGTGCTGGTGGCGCTGCCGTTCAAGCTGATGCTGTTCGTGCTGGCCGACGGCTGGAACCTGCTGCTGGGTTCGCTTGCAGCGTCGTTCGTCACTTGAGCGATTCGATGCGCCTCCTTCTTTCCTGCGAAGTGCTGGCTTGGCGCGGTGGGCGGTGCCCGGTGGGGGCTCCTACTGTCGCGGTCGGCCCTGCGGGCCGACTGCGCTGCGATGCTCGCGCCACGAGGGCGGCTGCGGTACCGCCGTCCGCGGCGCTGAACGCGCCGCGCACTTCACGGCCTCCTCGCCGGTCCGCCACCTGCGGCGCCGGACTCCCCCTCGCG
>DATIFD010000089.1:0-28867 GCA_035455385.1 Burkholderiaceae bacterium | reverse complement strand
TCATCCATGACGGCGCCCTCGTCGGTTCACGACGTCATCCATCGCGGCGCCCTCGTCGGTTCACGACGTCATCCATCACGGCGCCCCCGTGGCTTCACGACGTCATCCATGGACCGCGCGCGGCGCCAAGCGCCGCTCGATCGCGAACCACGCGCGCGCCAGCGTCGGCGCGGCCACCTGCGCCATCGCACCGCAGAACAGCACGATCAATCCCTGCAGCGTGAACACCATGTCGCGGCTGAAGCCGGGAATGTCGAACGCCAGTTCGGCGCCGCCCTGGTACAGCGCGCCGAACAGCAGTGCAGCCAGCACGATGCCCACCGGGTGGTTGCGCCCGATCAGCGACACCGCGATGCCGGCGAAGCCGGCGCCGACCACGTAGTCGAGCAGCAGGCGGCCGTGCACGCCGGCCACCTCGTTGATGCCGACGAAGCCGGCGAGCGCGCCCGACAGCAGCATCGAGAACATCACCTGTGCGCGCGGCCGGATGCCCGCGTAGCGCGCCGCCTCGGGCGCGAAGCCCACCGCGCGCAGTGTGTAGCCCGGGCGCGTACGCCACACGAGCAGGTACACCAGCACCGCGCTCGCTGCCGCCAGCGCGACGCTCAGGTTCAACGGCGAGCGCGGCCAATCGATGCCCAGCGCCGCCAGCAGCTCGTGCACGCCGGGCACGTGCGCGCCGGGGCCGAAGCCGCGGCTCTCCACCGTCATGTTGCCCGGCTCCTTGAGCACGTCGATCAGCAACCACGACAACAGCGCCGACGCGATGAAGTTGAACATGATCGTCGTGATCACCACGTGGCTGCCGCGCCAGGCCTGCAGCGCGGCGGGTATCGCGGCCCAGGCCATGCCGAACAGCGCTGCCGCGATCGTCATCAGCGGCAGCACGGCCCAGGCCGGCCAATGGTCGGCCAGCGCCAGCGCGACCAGCGCGGTGCCGATGCCGCCCAGCATCGCCTGCCCCTCGCCGCCGATGTTGAACAGCCCGCCGTGGAAGGCGACCGCCACCGCCAGCCCGGTGAAGACGAAGGTGGTGGCGTAGTACAGCGTGTAGCTGATGCCGATGCGGCTGCCGAAGGCGCCCTTGACCAGCGACGCAAACACCCGCCAGGGATCGAGGCCGACCACCGCCACGACGATGCCGCACACCAACAGCGCCAGCGCCAGGTTGACCAGCGGCAGCACCACCAGGTCGAGCCAGCGCGGCAGTGTGTCGCCGGAGGTCATGCGCGCACCACGGCGGCCGCGTCGGCGTCGCCCATCAGGCGACCGAGCACGGCTTCGGTGCAGGCCGCGATCGGCAGTTCTCCGTTGACGCGGCCGCGGCTCATCACCATCACGCGATCAGCCAGCGCGAAGATCTCGTCGAGCTCGGAGGACACCATCAGCACCGCGCTGCCGTCGTCGCGCATCGCGCGCAGGCGGCCGTGGATGAACTCGATCGCGCCGATGTCGACGCCGCGCGTCGGCTGCCCGACCAAGAGCACCCGCGGGTGAGGGCTGACCTCGCGCGCGAGCACGAGCTTCTGCTGGTTGCCGCCGGAGAACTGCGCGCAGCGGATGCGGGCGTCGCGCGGCCGCACGTCGAAGCGCTCCATCATCGCCACGGTGTCGTCGAACATCGCACCGCGCTGCATCCAGCCGTGGCGGTCGTAGCGTGGCCGCGTGTGGTAGCCGAGCACGGCCGACTCCCAGGCCGCGAACGGCAACACCAGGCCGCGCAACTGCCGGTCTTCGGGCACGTGAGCCACGCTCAGCTCGCGCGCGATCGTGGGGTCGAGCCAGGCCGCGGGCGTGAAGCGGCGGCCCGCCAGGCGGAGTTCGCCGTGGTCGGGCACCAGCAGCCCCGCCAGCGCGTCGAGCAATTCGCTCTGACCGTTGCCCGCGACGCCGGCGACGCCGACGATCTCCCCGGGGCGCAGCGACAGCGACACGTCGTCCAGGCGGGCGACGCCCGAGGCGTCGCGCCAGCGCAGCTGCTCGGCCTGCAGCAGCGGCTCGGCGTGCGTCGCAGCCACGCGGTTGCCGGCGCGGCCGAGCTGCACGCGGCGGCCGACCATCGCCTGCGCCAGCGCGTCCATCGTGGTGTCGGCGGTGGCGCAGTCGAGCACCACGCGGCCGGCGCGCATCACCGTCACCGCATCGGTGAGCGCGATGACCTCCCTGAGCTTGTGCGTGATCAGCAGGATGGTCGTGCCGCGCGCGCGCAACCGGCGCAGCGTGCCGAACAGCGCCTCGGTCTCCTGCGGCGTCAGCACCGCGGTGGGCTCGTCGAGGATCAGGATGCGCGCGCCGCGATACAGCGCCTTGAGGATCTCGAGGCGTTGCCGCTCGCCGACGGGCAGCTCCTCGACGGCCGCATCGAGCCGCACCTGCAGGCCGCTGTCGTGCATCAGGGCCTGCAGGCGCGCGTGCGCCCGCACGCGGGCACCGGGCAGGTGCCAGCCGGGCTCGGCGCCGAGCAGCACGTTGTCGAGCGCGCTGAAGGTGTCGACCAGCATGAAGTGCTGGTGCACCATGCCGATGCCCAGCCGCATCGCGTCGCGCGAGTGGCGGATGGGCGCCGGCGCGCCGTGCACCGCGATCGACCCGCTGTCGGCGCTCTGCAGGCCGTAGAGGATCGACATCAGCGTGCTCTTGCCAGCGCCGTTCTCGCCGACGATGCCGTGCACGCTGCCGGCCGCGACCGTGAGGTCGACGCCGTCGTTGGCGGCGACCGCGCCGAAGCGCTTGCGGATGCCGCGCAGCGCGACGGCCGGCGCGGCCATGGTCGTCAACTCAATACTTGCATGAGTTGTCGGCCATGTAGTCGGCGACCTTGATCTTGCCGGCGATGATGTCGGCCTTCGCGGCGTCGACCCGGGCCTTCATGTCGGCGCTGACCAGCTTGGCGTTGTACTGATCCAGTGCGACGTCGACGCCGCCTTCCTTCAGGCCGAGCACGGTGACGCCGGGCGTGCTCTTGTTCGAGCTGTTGTAGACCGCGGTGTCGACGCGCTTGACCATCGAGGTCAGCATGGTGCCGGGCTGCAGGTGGTTCTGGTTGCTGTCGACGCCGATCGCGAGCTTGCCGGCGTCCTTGGCCGCCTGATACACGCCGACGCCGGTGCCGCCGGCGGCCGCGAAGATGACGTCGACGCCCTTGGCGAACTGCGCCTTCGCCAGTTCGCCGCCGCGCGAGGGGTCGCTCCAAGCCGCGGGCGTGGTGCCGGTCATCGCGGCGGTCACCTCGACCTTGGGGTTGGCGTACTTGGCGCCCTGTTCGTAGCCGCACTGGAACTTGCGGATCAGCGGGATGTCCATCCCGCCGACGAAGCCGACCTTGCCGCTCTTGCTGGCCAGCGCGGCCATCATGCCGACCAGGAAGCTGCCTTCGTGCTCCTTGAACACGATCGACTCGACGTTGGGCAACTTGACCACCGAATCGATGATCACGAAGTTGAGCTTCGGAAACTCCTTGGCCACCTTCTCGATCGACGACGCCTGCGAGAAGCCGACGCCGATGATCGGGTTGGCGCCGCGCTCGGCCATGCGCCGCATCGCCTGCTCGCGCTGCGCCTCGTTGGCGATCTCGAAGTCCAGGTAGGCCTTGCCGGTGTCCTTCCTCCACTGCTCGGCGCCGCGGTAGGCCGCCTCGTTGAACGACTTGTCGAACTTGCCGCCCATGTCGTAGACGATGGCGGGCTGCGCGTGCGCGAGCGACGCCAGCAGTCCGAGCCCGAATGCCGCGAGGTGGAACTTCATGTTCGGTGGCTCCCCCGGAAGTGGCCGCAGTGCGGCGCAGGATAGCAAGAGTCGCGGTGCGCGGGTCACCTGGACTACGATGCCGCGATGCCCGCCGCCGACGTCGATGCGATCGCCCGGGCCTGCCCGAAGGTGCTGCTGCACGACCACCTCGATGGTGGCCTGCGGCCGGGCACGCTGGTCGAGCTGCTGCGGGCGCGCGGCATCGAGCCGCCGGCGCCCGACGGGGCGACGTTGGCGGCTTGGTTCGACCGGCGTGCGCACGCCGGCAGCCTGGACGACTACCTGCGCGGCTTCGCGCTCACCGTGGCGGCGATGGCGACGCTGCCCGCGCTGGAGCGCGTGGCGCTCGAGGCGGCGCAGGACGTGCGGGCCGATGGCGTGGTGCTGGCGGAGTTCCGCATCGCGCCGACGCTGTTCGAAGCGCACGGGCTGCGCGTCGAGGCGGCCATCGAGGCGCTGCTGCAAGGTCTGCGCCGCGGCCCGTTGCCGAGCGGTCTGATCCTGTGCGCGATGCGCGAGCGCAGCGTCGACGAGGCCGAGCGCGTCGCCTGGCTGGCGCGGCGCTATCTGGGCCGGGGCGTGATCGGCTTCGACTTGGCCGGGGTCGAGCCGGGGCACCCGCCCGGCGAGCATGCGCGGGCGATCGCGATCGCCCGCGACGGCGGCGTGCCGTTGACCCTGCACGCCGGCGAAGCCGACGCCGCGTCCCGCGTGCTCGAGGCGGCGCGACTCGGCGCGCGGCGCATCGGCCACGGCGTGCGCCTGGCCGAGGCGCTGGCGACGACCGAGGGCGCAGCGCTCGTCGATGAGGCGCGACGTCGAAGCCTGCACCTCGAGCTGTGCCCGACCAGTAACGTGCACACCGGCGCGGCGCGCTCGATCGCCGAGCACCCGATCACCGCGCTGCACCGCGCGGGCCTGAGCGTCTCGTTCCACACCGACAACCGGTTGATCTCGGCCACCACGCCGGCGCGCGAGGCGGCGGCGCTGCTGCGCCACACGCCGTTGACGCTGGCCGACCTGGTGGCGATGGGCG
This sequence comes from Burkholderiaceae bacterium, assembly GCA_035455385.1. Classification (GTDB taxonomy): domain Bacteria; phylum Pseudomonadota; class Gammaproteobacteria; order Burkholderiales; family Burkholderiaceae_C; genus JAEUPI01. Next base: position 24,084 of record DATIFD010000089.1, on the reverse strand, counting down.
TGCAGGCGGCGCGCCACTCGTTCCTCGATGCCGACGCACGCGCGCAGGCCGAGGCGGCGATCCGCAGGTTCGCACGCCGCGCGTCGATCGTCGTTCCCGATTGACGAAGCGCCGCGCTGGGCGGCGCGGCGACGGTATGCTGCACCTTTGAACGGACGATCGCGACATGGCCAGCGAACCGCGCCACATCCGACTCACGTCGCATCCGGGCCAGGGCCCGAGCGGCGCCCCGGCGATCCACTGGGGCGCTGCCGATGCGCTGGAGCGCGGGCCGATCGTCGGCACGACGACCAGTCGCAGCCAGCGCAATGTGATTGGCACGCACAGCGGCAGCTACGGGGTGTACCGCGCGCTGGCCGTGGCCGCCGGCAGCCTCACCAAGGGCCACCGCGCCGACCTCACCAACACCGCCCCCACCGACGCGTTCGGCCCCTACGGGCAATGGGGCGATCCTGACAGGATCGTGTCGATCGACCCGTGGGGGGCGTCGGTGCAGACCGCGTTCGCCGACTACATCGAGCAGGGCTACGACATCCGGCCGACGATCGCGGTGACCAAGGCGCACATCCACCTGCCCGAGATCAAGCAGGCCATCGCGTTCCAGCGGCTTTCGATCGACGGCAAGGTGCTGCTCGACGACGCCTCTGCCGCGGTGACCAAGATCGCGATCGAGCCGGTGTGGTGGCTGCCCGGCGTGGCCCGGCGCTTCAACGTGAGCGAGGCCGACCTGCGCCGCGCGCTGTTCGAGGAAACCGGCGGCATGTATCCGGAGCTGGTGACGCGCAGCGACCTCGAGGTCTTCCTGCCGCCGATCGGCGGTCAGACGGTCTACGTGTTCGGCAACGTGCGTGATCTGGCCAACCCGGCGATCACGCTGACCGCGCGCGTGCACGACGAGTGCAACGGCTCCGACGTCTTCGGCTCCGACATCTGCACCTGCCGGCCGTACCTGACGCACGCGATCGAGGAGTGCATCCAGGGCGCGCAGAAGGGTGGCGTCGGCCTCATCGCCTACAGCCGCAAAGAAGGCCGCGCGCTCGGCGAAGTGACCAAGTTCCTCGTCTACAACGCGCGCAAGCGCCAGGAGGGTGGCGACCGCGCCGACAAGTACTTCCTGCGCACCGAGTGCGTTGCCGGCGTGCAGGACATGCGCTTCCAGGAGTTGATGCCCGACGTGCTGCACTGGCTGGGCATCCGCAGGATCCACCGCCTGGTCTCGATGAGCAACGACAAGTACGACGCCATCACCGGCAGCGGCATCGAGGTGGGCGAGCGCGTCAAGATCCCCGACGCGCTGGTGCCGGCCGACGCCAAGGTCGAGATCGAGGCCAAGATCGCCGCCGGCTACTTCACCGACGGTGCGGTGCCCGACGAGTCGCAGCTCGCCGCGGTGAAGGGGCGCGCGCTTGAATGACGAGGCCGCGCGCGCGGCGGCATTGCACGACGCCGTGCGCCGCCTGCGCCAGCCGGCGACCATCCGCGAGCGCTGTGCCGCCATTACGCGCTGGGTCGCGGACGGCCGGTCGACGCACTTCACGCTGCAGCGCGAGCGCCTCGACGAGGTGGCCGATCGCGTGGCGAGACTGACGCGCTCACGCTTCCCGACGCTGCAGGTGCCGTTTCACAGCCGGTGGCGTCATTTCGAGGCCGGTGGCATCGACCGCAAGGGCGAGCTCGACGCCCGGCTGAACGGCCGCAGCACAGCCGCCACGGCGCGCGCGCGCATCGACCTGGCCTTGATCAGCGTGCTGCTCGACGCCGGGGCCGGCAGCCGTTGGCACTATCAGGAGCCCGAGAGCGGCCGCAGCTTCGCGCGCTCCGAGGGCCTCGCGGTGGCGAGCTTCCGTGCCTTCATGGCCGGGCGCTTCTCGTCCGAGACGGACCCGCTGCGCGTCGATGCCAAGGCGCTGGCCGCGATCGACGCGCGCGCGCTGGCGTCGCTGTTCCAGGTGAGTCTCGACAATCCGCTGGTCGGCCTCGAAGGCCGCGTGGCGCTGCTGCACCGCCTGGCCGACGCCTTGCGCGCGCAACCCGAGGTGTTCACCGCGTTCGGCCAGCCGGGCCATCTGTTCGACGCGCTGACGCACCATCGTCATGCGCCGGAGCTGCACCATCACCATCCGCGGCCTGCGACACACGCCCACCAGGTGAGCGCCGCGCGCGTGCTGGGCGCGCTGCTCGATGCCTTCAGCGGCATCTGGCCGAGCGGGCAGGCGCTGCAGGGCACGCCGCTGGGCGATGTGTGGCAACACCCGGCTGCCGGCGGCCAGGGCCTCGACGCCGGCTGGGTGCCCTTTCACAAGCTGTCGCAGTGGCTCACGTACTCGCTGCTCGAACCGTTCGAGTGGGCCGGCGTGCGCGTGCACGAGGTCGACGCGCTGACCGGCCTGCCCGAATACCGCAACGGCGGGCTGCTGCTCGACGCCGGGGTCATCGTGCCGCGCGACAGCGCGTTCGCGCAGCATGCGGTGCGGCCGTCGGACCCCTGGACCATCGAGTGGCGTGCACTGACGGTGACCCTGCTCGACGAGCTGGCACCGCGCGTACGCCGTTTGCTCGGGGTGGACGACGCGGCGTTCCCGCTGGCGCGGCTGCTCGAAGGCGGCACCTGGGCGGCCGGCCGCGCCATCGCGGCCGAGCGGCGCGAGGGCGCGCTGCCACCGGTGGTGGTGGCCAGCGATGGCACGGTATTCTGAGCCACGATCCACGAGCGAACACCAAGGAGCCCTGCGTTGACGACGCCAAATCCCGAAGTGCACGTGATCTCGCACCCCCTGGTGCAGCACAAGCTGACGCTGATGCGCCAGAAGGATCGCTCGACCAGCAACTTCCGCCGCCTGCTCGGCGAGATCGGCATGCTGATGGCCTACGAGGTCACGCGCGAGATGCCCACGCAGCTGATCGAGATCGAGACGCCGCTGGCGACGATGCGCAGCCCGGTGATCGAGGGCCGCAAGACGGTGTTCGTCGCGATCCTGCGCGCGGGAACCGGCTTCCTCGACGGCATGCTCGAGGTGATACCCGGCGCGCGGGTGGGTCACATCGGGCTGTACCGCGATCCCAAGACGCTGGTGGCGGTGGAGTACTACTTCAAGATGCCGCACGGCATGCACGAACGCGACGCGATCGTGCTCGACCCGATGCTCGCCACCGGCAACTCGGCGGTGGCCGCGGTCGACCGCCTGAAGGAGACCCGGCCGCGCTCGATCCGCTTCGTCTGCCTGCTGGCGGCACCCGAGGGCATCAAGAACTTCCACAGCCACCACCCGGACGTGCCGATCTACACCGCTGCGATCGACGACCACCTCAACGACCACGGCTACATCGTGCCGGGGCTTGGCGACGCGGGCGACCGCATCTTCGGCACGAAATGACCCACCCCCGATGCGCCTGCGGCGCCTCCCCCTCGAGGGGGCAACACCAGCGGACCGGCGGAGCCGGATCCGCGGTGTTCGCTCGGGTGCCTGGTGCTTGAGGGCGAGCTGCGCATGTCGACGCTGCTGATCCGGAATGCCACGCTGCCCGACGGGCGCAGCGGCATCGATCTGCTGGCGCGAGAAGGCCGCTTCGTTGAGGTGGCGCCGCACCTGCCGGGGCCGGAGGGAGCCGAAGTGCTCGATGCCCACGGCTGGCTGCTCAGCCCGCCGTTCGTCGATGCGCATTTCCACATGGACTCGGTGTTGAGCCACGGTCTGCCGCGCCTCAACCGCAGCGGCACGCTGCTCGAAGGCATCGCGCTGTGGGGCGAGCTGAAGCCGCTGCTGACCGAGGAGGCGTTGATCGAGCGCGCGCTGCGCTACTGCGATTGGGCGGTGGCCAAAGGGCTGCTCGCGATCCGTTCGCACGTCGACGTCTGCGATCCGCGGCTGCTCGCGGTGCGTGCGTTGTTGCAGGTGCGGCAGCAGGTCAAGCCGTACCTCGACCTGCAGCTGGTGGCGTTTCCGCAAGACGGCGTGCTGCGCTCGCCCGGCGCGCTCGACAACCTGAAGCGCGCGCTCGACCTCGGCGTCGACGCGGTGGGCGGCATCCCGCACTTCGAGCGCACCGCCGCCGAGGGGGCGGCCAGCGTCCGGCTGTTGTGCGAGCTGGCCGCCGAGCGGGGCTTGCGCGTCGACATGCACTGCGACGAAACCGACGATCCCGCATCGCGCCATGTCGAGACGCTGGCGTTCGAGGCGCAGCGCCTCAAGCTGAACGGGCGGGTCACCGGCTCGCACCTGACGTCGATGCACTCGATGGACAACGCATACGCGAGCAAGCTGATCGCGTTGATGGCCGATGCCGGCCTCAGCGTGGTGTCCAACCCGCTGATCAACATCACGCTGCAGGGGCGGTACGACACCTACCCGAAGCGTCGCGGCATGACGCGCGTGCCCGAGCTGCAGGCCGCGGGCGTGCCGGTGGCATTCGGCCACGATTGCGTCCTGGACCCGTGGTACGCGCTCGGCAGCGCCGACATGCTCGAGGTGGCGGCGATGGGTCTGCACGTGGCCCAACTCACGTCGGCCGCTCAGATGCGCAGCTGCTTCGACGCGGTGACTGCGGTGCCGGCGCGGATCCTCGGCCTCGACGGATACGGCCTCGAGCCCGGCTGCCGGGCCGACTGCGTGCTGCTGCAGGCACGCACGCCGACCGAGGCGATCCGGCTGCGCGCACAACGCCTGGCGGTGGTGCGATCCGGCCGCGTCGTCGCCCGCACACCCGGTGCCAGTGCGGCGCTCGACCTGCCAGGCCGCCCGGTTCAGGTGGACTTCACCCTCTGAGGCGGTGGACGCGGGGCCGCGGCCGGCTCGCTAGAATGGGTCGACCGAGGGACCGTCGTACGCCGCAATGAAGCTGATCGGATCGAACACCAGCCCCTACGTACGCAAAGTGCGCGTCGTGATGGCGGAGAAGAAGCTCGACTATCAGTACGTGGTCGAGGATGTCTGGGCGAACGACAACATGCTGAAGTCCAACCCGCTGGGCAAGGTGCCTTGCCTGGTGGTGGAAGGTGTCGAGGCCATCTTCGATTCGCGCGTGATCGTCGAATACGTCGACACGCTGTCGCCGTTGAGCAGGCTGATTCCAGCCAGTGGCCGCGAGCGCGTCGAGGTGCGCACCTGGGAGGCGTTGGCCGATGGCGTGCTCGATGCGGCGATCGCCGCGCGGCTCGAAGCAAACTGGCCGCCGCGCGGCGAGGCGCGCTCGCAGGCATGGATCGACCGCAACATGAGCCGCGTGGCGGCGTCGTTGAAGGCGATGAGCCGCGGCCTCGGCGAGAAGCCGTGGTGCGCCGGGCTGCACATGAGCCTGGCCGACATCGCGGTCGGCTGCTCGCTGTTCTACCTCGACTTCCGTTTCCCGCAGATCGACTGGCGCGGCGACTACACCAACCTGGCCCGCCTGGGCAGCAAGCTGGCGGCGCGCAAGAGCTTCATCGACACCGTGCCGGCGCCGTAGGCCGGCCGCTGCGTCGGCGTCAGGCGAGTTGCAGGGTCAGCGCGCCGGCGCGCACGTCCCACTGCAGCTTGCGCACGATCGCGCGCAACCGGCGGCCCAGTTCGCCCACCGACATGCGGCACGCCGCGGCCACCTGGTCGGCGCGATAGCCGGCGGCCAACCGCATCAGCAGGTCGCGTTGCGCGGGCTCGAGCTGCAGCGGGCTTTGCTCGTCGCCGACCGTCAGGCCGTGGCTGCGCAGCGGGCGGGCACGCTCGAAATGGTCGAGCAGCGCGTGCGCCAGCGGGGTGTTCAGCGCCGTCTCGCCGCGCAGCGTCTGGTCGATGATGGTGAGCAACGCGTCGGCGTGCGCGCCGCGCACGAAAACGTTGTCGGCGCCGGCGCGCAGCGCTTCGACCGTCAGCGCGTCGCCGTCGGCGTCGGCCACTGCCACCATCAGCGGCCGTTGCGGCAACGCGGCGAGCCACTGGATCATCGCCAGCGCGGTGCCGTCGATCAGGCGCAGGTCGCACAACACCAGTTGCGGCTGGTGCTGCGCGAGCAACTGGCGCGCGGAGCGCGCGGCATTGGTGACCGTTACCACCTCGTGACAGCCGCAGGCCAGCGCGTTGCGCCATGCCAGGGCCTGCGCGGGTTCGCGGACGACGAGGGCGATGCGGCTCATGACGGTCCCGGGCTCGGATACGCCGGGTGACCAATTGTTGCGCCGCCCCTCCTCGATCACACCCCTCAAGCACGAGGGCCGGCCCCGCGAACGGGTGCCGCTGCATGGTGTTCAGCCGGCGGCGGCGAAGCTGTGCGCCTGGGCGCGCGGCCAATACAGCTCGTACACCGCATGCGGCCACGACGTCTCGCCGCGCGCTGCGGCCAGCAGCTCACCCGGTCGCACGAAGCTCAGCAGGTTGGCCAGCAGCCGCACCTGGCGATCGTCGCCGCGGCGCACGATGTGCGTGGCGCAAATCTGGTTCGGGTGCTCGAGGGCGGCTGCCTGCACCAGTTCCTTCAGTGCTTCCAGCGTGTTCTGGTGGAAGCGGTAGACGCGCTCGATCTTGTCGGGCACCACCAGCGCGCGCTGGCGCAGCGGATCCTGCGTCGTCACGCCGGTGGGGCAGGCGCCGGTGTGGCAGTGCTGCGCCTGGATGCAGCCGAGCGCGAACATGAAGCCGCGCGCCGCGTTGCACCAGTCGGCACCGATCGCCATCATGCGCGCGATGTCGAATGCGCTGACCACCTTGCCGGCGGCGCCGAGACGGATGCGCGGCCGCAGGTTGAGGCCGGTCAACGTGTTGTGGACCAGCAGCAGACCCTCCTGCAGCGGTGTGCCGACGTGATCGGTGAACTCCAGCGGCGCCGCACCGGTGCCACCCTCGGCGCCGTCGACGACGATGAAGTCCGGCGTGACCCCGGTCTCCAGCATGGCCTTGCAGATGGCGAGCCACTCCCACGGGTGGCCGATGCACAACTTGAAGCCGGTGGGCTTGCCGCCCGACAGTTCGCGCAGCCGGTCGATGAACAGCATCATCTCGACCGGCGAGCCGAACGCGCTGTGCTGGGCCGGTGAGATGCAGTCGACGTGGATCGGCACAGCGCGGGCGGCCGCGATCTCCGCGGTGACCTTGGGCCCCGGCAGCACGCCGCCGTGACCGGGCTTGGCGCCCTGGCTCAGCTTGAGCTCGATCATCTTCACCTGCGGGTCGCGGGCGCCGGCCTCGAACCGTTCGGCGCAGAAGCTGCCGTCGTCGTTGCGGCAGCCGAAGTAGCCCGACCCGATCTCCCAGATCAGGTCGCCGCCGTGCACGCGGTGGTGCGCGCTGATCGACCCTTCGCCGGTGTCGTGCGCGAATCCGCCGCGCTTGGCGCCGCCGTTGAGCGCCAGGATCGCGTTGGCACTGAGGGCACCGAAGCTCATGGCCGAGATGTTGAAGACGCTGGCCGAGTAGGGTTGCGCGCGTCCCTCACCGATGACGACGCGGAAGTCGTGCGACGCGATGCGCGTGGGCTGCAGCGAATGGTTGATCCACTCGTAGCCCATCGCGTGCACGTCGAGCTGGGTGCCGAACGGCCGCTTGTCGGAGTCGCCCTTGGCGCGCTGGTAGACCACCGAACGTTGCTGGCGCGAGAACGGGTGCTGCTCGTTGTCGCTCTCGAAAAAGTACTGCCGGATCTCGGGGCGGATGTACTCGAGCAGGAAGCGCAGATGCCCGATCACCGGGTAGTTGCGCAGCACCGCATGCCGGCGCTGCACCGAGTCGCGCACGCCCACGGCAACCAGCGCGCCGAACGCCAGCGCGGGCAGGCCCCACCGCCCGAATGCGACCCACACGAACGCGCTCACCAGGAACGCGATGCCGCAGGCCAGCCACACCAGGTAGCGGATCGGAAAGTAGCGGTCCAGTGCGTGGAGCCAGGCGGGCATCGGTCCTCTCCGACCAGGGCGCAGTGCCTGCGCATCGTAGGTCAGGGCCGCCGCCGCGGCGGCTTCGAATAGCTGGGCTGCCGCCGGTCAGTTCCGGCGGCTTGCTGGGGGTCGGCTCAGTGCGGCTGCGCGAGCGCCGCCGCGCGATGGGCGAGAAAGCGCTCGAGCTTGCCCTGCGCCTGGCGACGCACCTGGTTGCGCAGCATCGGCGACCAGCCCATCACCAGGCCGGTGGACCCGAGCGCCTGGCGCGACCAGCGCCAGAAGTCGTAGTCTTCGCTGTGGGTGGCGATCAGTCCGTCTTCGAACGTGAACCGGGCCATCACCACGTTGTGCACCATGCGGCCGGCCGCGCCCGAGCGGTAGCGCGCTTCCCAGCGCGCACTGCCGCGCTCGCCGTCGGCAGCCTCGAGCTCGCTGGCTTCGAGGCGCCACACCGCCTGGCCGCCGTTGCGGATGGTCTGGCACACCATCTGCCACATCGCGCCGATCTGTTCGGAGCCGTCCAGCACGAACAGCGGGTCTTCGAACTGCGCGTGCGGCGCGTAGCAGCTTTGCATCGTGCGCGCATCGAGCGTCGCGAACGCGGCGTAGAAGCGCTTGAGCAGGGCCAGCGGGCTCATCGGGGACGGCGGGTCGTACTGCGGAAGGGCCAGTATGAGCGAGCGGTGGCGGCGCAGGCGTGAACAACCGCAACCACGGCTGCACGCGGCATGCGCCCCCCTCGGTCGAGGGTCGTCGCGCTGCGTGCCGCACGATGCCGGCGCGGCCTGTGTTGCGCAATTTGCCACGCTATACTGCCCGCCACAGCGCCGATTTGTTCCGGCTTGCGGGCGCTCTACAAATGCCGCTAAAGCGGTTTACCCGCTTCAGCGAAGGCTCATGCCGCGTAGCGACGTGATGCCGCAGCTAAAGAGGGACGCCCGGCACCGGCGTCCGCATCTGCAGCGGCGCCGGTTTCTTGTTTTCGGGCCATGCATTCGATCGGCGTTGTACATCCCCAGAGCCTGCGCTTCGAGAAGCCGCTGCCGCTGCGCAGCGGTGCTTCCATCGCCGACTACACGCTGGTCTACGAGACCTACGGCACGCTCAATGCGCAGGCCAGCAACGCGGTGCTGGTGTGCCATGCACTGAATGCGAGCCACCACGTGGCCGGCGTGCACGACAACCCGCAGCGCAGCGAGGGCTGGTGGGACAACCTGGTCGGCCCCGGCAAGCCGCTGGACACCGACCTCTTCTTCGTCATCGGCGTCAACAACCTCGGCTCGTGCTTCGGTTCGACCGGCCCGATGCACACCAACCCCGCCACCGGCAGGATCTACGGCGCCGACTTTCCGGTGGTGACGGTGGAGGACTGGGTCGACGCGCAGGCGCGGCTGATCGACGCGCTGGGCATTCGCCAGCTGGCCGCGGTGATCGGCGGCAGCCTCGGCGGCATGCAGGCACTGGCGTGGACGCTGCGCCATTCGCAGCGCTTGCGCCATTGCATCGCGGTGGCGTCGGCGCCGAACCTGTCAGCGCAGAACATCGCCTTCAACGAGGTGGCCCGCCGCGCCATCACCACCGACCCCGACTTCCACGGCGGCCACTTCTACGATCACGGCGTGGTGCCGGCGCGCGGCCTGCGGGTGGCGCGAATGATCGGGCACATCACCTACCTGTCCGACGACGCGATGGACACCAGGTTCGGTCGCGAGTTGCGCAACGGCGGCCTCGGTTACACGACACAGGACATCGAGTTCCAGATCGAGAGCTATTTGCGCCACCAGGGCGAGAAGTTCAGCGAGTACTTCGACGCCAACACCTACCTGCTGATCACGCGCGCGCTCGACTACTTCGACCCGGCGGCCGAGCACGGGGGCGACCTGTCGGCGGCGTTTGCGCGCGCGCGGGACAACCGCTTCCTGATCGTCAGCTTCACCACCGACTGGCGGTTCGCGCCCGCGCGTTCACGCGAGATCGTCAAGGCGCTGGTGGACAACCGGGCGGCGGTCAGCTACGCCGAGATCGACGCGCCGCATGGGCACGATGCGTTCCTGCTCGACGACCCGCGCTACCACGCCGTGCTGCGTGCGTACTTCGAGCGCGTGGCGCTCGATGTTGGTGGGGTGCGGCCATGAGCGAACGGCGCGACCTCGAGCTGATCGCCGAGCTGGTGCCGCCGGGTTCGCGCGTGCTCGACCTCGGCTGCGGCGACGGCGAGCTGCTGGCGCATCTGGGCGCGCGGCGTGGCTGCACCGGCTACGGGGTCGAGATCGCGGACGTCAACATCCCACGCTGCGTGCAGCGCGGCGTGCAGGTGATCCAGCTGAACCTTGAGGAGGGCCTCGCCCTGTTCGGCGACCTCAGCTTCGACGTCGTGCTGCAGCTCGACACGCTGCAGCACCTGCGCAACACCGAGCGCATGCTTCGGGAGACGGCACGTGTCGGGCGCATCGGCATCGTCAGCTTTCCCAACTTCGCGCACTGGCCCAACCGCCTGTCGGTGGCGCGCGGGCGCATGCCGGTGACCAAGACGCTGCCGTACCAGTGGTACGACACGCCGAACATCCGCGTCGGCACGTTCGCCGACTTCGAGGTGCTGGCGCGACGCAACGGACTGCGCATCCTCGATGCATTCGGCCTGCACGACGGCCGCGCCGTGCGTCGCTGGCCCAACCTGCGCGCGAGCGTGGCGGTGTTCAAGTTCGAGTGCGGTCAGCCACCGGGCTGACTGCGACGTCAGGCGAGCAAACCGAGGTCGCGCCCACTCGGGTTCCAGTTGTGCAGGTTCGGCAGCACGGTCAGCAGATCGCTGTCGCCGACGCCGAACCAGCGCCCCAGTGTGGCTGCGAGCTGGTCGACCGCAAGAGTCGGCAGCAGCCGCCCCTGTCCGACATCGTCGACGCCGTTGTTGCCGATCACCGGCGCAGTGCCGTAGAAGCGCTGGCCGCGCACCGCGCCGCCGAGCACGAAGTGCATGCTGCCCCAGCCGTGGTCCGAGCCGTCGTTGTTGCCGGCCAGCGTGCGGCCGAAATCCGACGCGGTGAACGTGGTGACCTGCGGTTCGACGTTCAGCTCGGCCAGCGCGGCCTGGAACGCGGCCAGCGCGTCGGCCACCGTGGACAGCAGCCCGGGGTGCACGCTGAGCAAACCGTCATGGGTGTCGAAGCCATTGAGCGAGACGAAGAACACCTGGCGCTTGGCCGACAACGCATCGGCCACCGAGATCATCCGCGCGACCATCTTCAACTGGTCGCCCAGCGCGTTGCCGGACGGAAAGGCCGTGTTGATCGTCGGGGCACCAGCCAGCGCCGCGGTCAGCGCGTCGTTGGCCTCGAGTGCACGCTTGACCACGCGCGTGTGCTCGGCCTCGAACAGATGCGCGCGCGGCGCGACGATCAGCGAGCGCAGCGCATCGGAGCATGCACTGGAGCCGAACAGCGGGTTCTTCAGGGCATTGAGCGCCACCGACCCGTTCGACGTGACCTGATATTGCACGGCGGTGCGGCCCGACATGAACACTGCGTTGCCCGACACGCTGACGCAGGTGAAGGTGGCGTTGCCGTTGCCGGCCATCAGGAGGTCACCGATGCGACCGCCCCAACCGGAAGTGGCACCCTCCGGCGACGACGACTGCCAGAACGACTGCTGGTCGTTGTGCGAGAACAGCTTAGGCGGCAGCGGCACCGAACGGTTGGTGTATTGGGTCTTGTCGGTCGGCTGCATCAACGTGCCGATGTTCAGCAGCGTCGCCAGTCGGCCGCTGTGGAACAGCGGCAGCAGCGGCGCAAGCTCCGGCGCCAGTGCGTATTGGTAGCTGTCGCCGTTGCGGTCGACTGGCGCGGCCAGCGGCGTCAGCGCGGTCGCGGTGAGCGCGCTTTGCGCGTAGGCCAAGGTCGGCCGCTGGGCTTGGTACTGGGCGTAGTGCGCGTTGTCGTACGGGATCAACGTGTTGCCGTAGTCATTGCCGCCGTACAGGAACACGCACACGAGGGCGCGATAGTCGGCCGCCGTGCTGGCAGCGGCCTCGCCGATGGCCGCCAGATTGAGCGCCCAGGGCGCGGCGGCGCCGGCGAGCGATAGCTGCGACAGCCGTTGCAGGAAGGCGCGGCGCGAGGCGTCAGAATGGATGTGCGTCATCACCGGCTCCTCACTTCAGCACCAGGTATTCGGGGGCGGCCAGCACCATCGTCAGCGCCGCGGTGATGCGATTGGTGCGTGCACCGTCGTTGCCGGCCGGCATCGATGCCACCGCCGCCTGCAACGCCGACAGTGTCGCGTCCGAGAGCTGGCCTGCCGCCAGCACGACGTTGAGCTCCGCCAGCAGTGCCATGGCGTCGTCCGCCAGCGGCAGCAGGTTCGAATAATCGCCCTTCACGTCGCCGAGCGTCGCGCCGTTGGCGACCACGCGCTGCATGAAGTTGATGTAGCCGACGGTCGACGATTCGTTGCTGATCTGGAACTCGGGCGCCTCCAGCCCGGCGTTGCCGATCGCGCTGTTGGGCGGCACGTAGCCCGGGCGGAAGAAGTTGAACACCGAGGCCGATCGCAGCGGGCTCTGCGCCAGGCGGGTTCCCGGGTCGCTCGTGTTGGGCACCCCCCAGGCGCCACTGGGCGACGTGGCGTTGAACGCGCGCGCCCAGCCGGTCAAGCGCAGGATCGGCTCACGCAGCTTGCCTGCCGTGGTGGAGCTCAATGCCGCCGCGCCGCGCGCCTCGTCGTCGAGCAGGATCGCGCGGATCGCCGCCCGCAGGCTGCCTCGCACACCGTGGCCGTCATCGGCGAAGACGGTGGCGACACGCTTCACGTAGGCCGGGGTCGGGTTGCTGGTGACCAGGCGCTGGATCAGCTGCCGGCTCCAGAACGGCGCCACGTTGGGGTGCGCGCAGATCGCGTCGAGCGACAAGCGCAGGCTGTCTTCACCCGCAGTGCCGGCCGGGATCGTTGTGCCGAGGAAGGTCTTCGCTCCCAGCTCGTGATTCGCGGGTACTTGAATCATCGGCCGGCGTTGGTAGTCGGGCGTCGAGGTGTCGCCGCCTGCCAGGTCCCAGTTCCAGCCGGTGAACACGCGCGCCAGGCCGGTGATGTCGCCCTGCCCGTAGGTCTCGACCGGCGCACCGTTGACGAGCTTGGGCGTGCCGTCGTCGTTGAGCTGCACCAGGCCGATCGTGAACAGCTGCATCAGCTCGCGGGCGTAGTTCTCGTCGGGCGACGTGCCCTTGGCGGGATTGGCCTTGGGGTTGTTGCGGAACGTGTGGTACAGACCCATCGGCACGCTGCGCGACACCTGCTCGAGCAGGTTGCGCAGCGTGCCGAACGCGTTCGCCTCCAGCAGATCGAGGTAGGCGGCGGCCGAGAAGGCCCGCCAGCCCCCGCCATTGACCAGGCCGTCGATGCCGACGACGAGGATCTCCGACAGCGCCAGTGTCACGCGCTGGCGCAACGCGTCGGGCGACGACAGCAGCTTGCGCCAGGTGCTGGCATCGAAGCCGGCCTGTGTGTTCTGGTTGGCCGCGGCATTGAAGCCGTTGGCGACCAGCCAGTCCCAGCGCGTGCCCTGCTGCGGCAGCGCAAACTGCTCGTCGAGCCAGGCCGCGAAGCCCACCGCCTTCACACGGTCGATCTGCGCGCGGCTGGCGCCCATCGAGGCTTGCGCGAGAAAGCGCGATGCGTCGGTGTCGCTGATCGATGCGGGACTGTCTCCTCCACCGGTACCGTTAGCACCGCCACCGCAGGCGACCAGCGACCCGGCGGTCGCCACGATGGCGGCTGTGGCGTCGGGCGCGCGCCCGTCGCCGGCAGGTAAGGGAACGGCGCGCGTCGAGGGGGCCGCCAACGCCGTGGCGTTCGAATCCGCTGACATCTCCAACTCCCAAGACGAAGGCAGATGCGGTCAACGCGATCGACGCCGGCGAGGCCGACCCCACGACCGTAACCCTCGGTAAGGCCATCAGTGAAGGGCCACTTCCTGAACCGAAGATGACGGCACACCGAGGGTGTGCGCCGGACCGATCGTTCGGGCAAGCCCCGAGGCGGTGCCACTTCGGCGCCTGCCTACACTGCCATCCATGCACGCCCTGCACACGCACGACGAGGTGCCGCTGCACGTTCGGCAGTGGACCATCAGGGGCCCGACCCGCGGGCTCGTGCTGATCGTGCACGGCCTGGGCGAGCACATCGGGCGCCACGCCTCGCTGGCGGCCCGGCTCAACCAGGCCGGCTGGGACGTTGCCGGCTACGACCACCGCGGCCATGGCGCGTCGGGCGGTCCGCGCGGCGGCATCGCCCAGCCGCACAGCCTGCTCGATGACCTGGGTCTGGTGATCGACACGCTGCGCCACGAGGCACCGCGCCCGCTGGTATTGCTGGGGCACAGCCTGGGTGGTTTGATCGCGGCGCGCTTCGTGGCCGAAGGCCTCGCGACGCCGCACGCGGCGTGGTGGCGCCCAGTGGACGCGCTGGTGCTGTCGTCGCCGGCGCTCGACCCCGGCATGAACCGCGCGCAGCGGCTGTTGCTGTCGGTGCTGGGGCCGTTGGCGCCGAATCTGGCGGTCGGCAATGGGCTCAAGCCGGAGTGGATCTCGCGCGATCCGGCGGTGGTGCGCGCCTATGAGGCCGATCCGCTGGTGCACGACCGGGTGACACCGCTGCTGGTGCGCTTCATCGTCGACGCCGGCGCGGTGGTGCAGGCGCGCGCGGCACGCTGGGCGGTACCGACGTTGCTGCTGTGGGCAGGTGCCGACCGCTGCGTGGCGCCGGCCGGCAGCGCTGCATTCGCTGCCGCGGCGCCGCGCGACATCTTGACGCACACTTGCTACCCGCAGATGGCGCACGAGATCTTCAACGAGCCCGAGCGTGAGCGGCCCCTGGCCGAGCTGACCCGCTGGCTGGCCGCGTTGCCGCTGCGTCCGGCGGCCGCGGTGGCGCCATCCCCGATCTGGAGTGAACCACGATGAACGCACGCGATGCCAACGCGGCGACCGCGCCGCAGACGACGCTGTCGCCGGCCCAGACGAAGCAGCTCGGCGACTTCGCCGCCCGCGCCTGGGACGAACGCATCGTGCCCGAGCTCAAGCGCTACATCGAGGTGCCGGCCAAGAGCCCGATGTTCGATGCGCAGTGGCATAGCCATGGCTACATCGATCACGTCGTGCGAGCGGCAGCCGGTTGGGTGGAGTCGCGCAAGATCGCAGGGCTCCGGCTCGAGGTGGTTCGCCTCGAAGGCCGCACGCCGGTCATCCTGTTCGAGGTGCCGGCCACCAAGGCCGGCAGCACCGGCACGGTGGTGATGTATGGTCATCTCGACAAGCAGCCCGAGTTCAATGGCTGGCGCAACGACCTCGGACCGTGGACGCCCAAGCTCGATGACGGCCTGCTCTACGGTCGCGGTGGGGCCGACGACGGCTACGCGGTGTATGCCGCCGTCAGCGCGATCGAGGCGCTCGACGCGCAAGGCATCCCGCGGCCGCGCGTGGTCGGGCTGATCGAGAGCTGCGAGGAGAGCGGATCGTTCGATCTGCCCTCGTACCTTGACGTGCTGAAGCCGCGCCTTGGCGACGTGTCGCTCGTCGTCTGCCTCGACTCCGGCGCGGGCAACTACGACCAGCTGTGGCTGACCACGTCGCTGCGCGGCATGGTGTCGGGCGTGCTGAAGGTCGAGATCCTCAGCGAGGGCGTGCACTCGGGCGACGCCAGCGGCCTCGTGCCATCGAGCTTTCGCATCCTGCGCCAGCTGCTCGACCGGCTCGAGGACTCCGGTACCGGCCGCCTGTTGCCCGGGTTCTTTCACTGCGACGTGCCGGCCGAGCGCGTCGAGCAGGCGCGCGCGGCGGCGGCCACGCTGGGACTGGAGGTGTGGCGGCGCTTTCCGTGGGCGTGCGGCGCCGACGGCGGCGCGTCGCTGCCGACCACCACCGATCCGGTGGAGGCCCTGCTCAACCGCACCTGGCGGCCGACGCTGTCGGTCACCGGCGTCGACGGCGTGCCCGAGCTCGGTAACGCCGGCAACGTGCTGCGACCGTACACGGCGTTCAAGCTGAGCCTGCGGTTGCCGCCGCTGGTCAGCGGCCACGAGGCGTCGGTGAAGCTGAAGGCGCTGCTGGAGGACAACGCGCCGTACAACGCACGCGTCACCTTTCACCCCGACGGGCGTGCCGAAGCGCTCGGTGTCACCGGCTGGAATGCACCGTCACTGTCGAGCTGGCTCGAGCGGGCGTTGAACGATGCGTCGCTCGCTCACTACGGCGCGCCGCTCGGCTACATCGGCCAGGGCGGCACGATCCCGCTGATGAACTTGCTCGCGCAGGGTTTTCCGCGCGCGCAGATGATGGTGTGCGGCGTGCTCGGGCCCAAGAGCAACGCGCACGGTCCCAACGAGTTCCTGCACGTGCCGTACGCCAAGCGGCTGACCGCCGCGGTGTCGCAGGCAATCGCCGCCTGCTCCTGAAGCCTGCGCCCGCGCGCTCAGAACGTATAGCCGGCGCGCACCGCCTGCCCCGACAGCGGCTCGAGCAGCGCCAGCAGCGGCGTCAGCGGCCCGTAGCGCAGTGCCACGCGCGTGGCGTAGGCAAAGAAGCGCGGCAGGTCGGCGCTGTAGCGGGGCTTGTGGTCGCGGTGCTTGAGGCGGCAGAAGATGCCCAGCACCTTGAGATGCCGCTGCAGGCCCATCCACTCGAGCGCCCGCCAGCATTCGCCGAAGTCGTCGGCGAAGGGATGGCCCGCCAACACCGGTGTGCCGCGCACGGCCTGCCACCAGCGCACGGCCCAATCGATCTCGCGCTCCTCGTCCCACGAGATGAACGCATCGCGCAGCAGGCACGCGATGTCGTAGGTCACGGGGCCGACCACCGCATCCTGGAAGTCCAGAATGCCCGGATTCGGATCGCTGAGCATCAGGTTGCGCGGCATCCAGTCGCGGTGCACGACGACACGCGGTTGCGCGAGCGCGCTGGCCACCAGCAGATCGCTCACCTTCTGCCAGGTGGCCTGCTCGCCGGCCGACCACTGCACGCCGAATTCGCGCTGCACGCACCACTCGGGAAACAGCGCGAGTTCGCGGCGCAACAAGGCCTCGTCGTACGGCGGCAGCCCCACACGATCGACCCGCTGCTGCCAGTGCGCCAGCGCAACGATCGCCTTGCGCATCAGGCGGTCCGCCTCGGCGGCGGGCGCGTCGCGCAGCGCGTCGAGGTACAACGTGCGGCCGAGGTCGCTGAGCAGCAGGAAGCCGCGATCCTCATCCGCAGCCAGAACCTGCGGCGCGTGCAAACCGGCCGCGGCGATGCGCCGGGCGATGTCGACGAACGGCTGCACATCCTCATGCGGCGGTGGTGCGTCCATCACGATGAAGCTGTGCGTCGGCGAATGGATCCTCAGGTAGCGCCGGAAGCTGGCATCGGACGACGCCGGTGCCAGACTTGCCGTGTCGAGCGCGAAGCGGTCAACCAGCGGCGCGAGCCAGCGCTCGAAGTGGAGTTGCCGCTCGCGGTCGGGCCACACGACGCTTGGCGGCTCGTGGGCGATTGGCGTCGGCGGCATCTGCGGCGTCGTGGGCGCGAGGGATAATCGCGCCCATTGTACGAACGCGCTTCGTTGCGGCGCGGGCTTTGTTCCTCGTGCAGAGGTCATTCGCCGAATCCAGCGCCCAAAGCCACGAACAACAACCGTCGTGCCGATCCGCCCTCGCCGCGCTGCCCTGCATTGCTGCACGCTGCAGGCGGTGTTGGCCACTGCGATGTGCGGGCCGGCGCCGGCGCTGGCCCAGACCGACGCGCCGAGCCCGCCGTCATCGGCGGCCAGTGAACCGACCGAGACGCCGCTGCGCCTGAGCCCGAGCCTTGGTCTGTCGCCGCCGGCGCGCGGCGACGCGGCGCGCAACCGTTCGATCGTGATCCGGGCCGATCGCGTGCAGGCGCGGCCTGACCTCGACACGGTGGCCGAAGGCCATGTCGAGTTCCGCCGCTCCGGCACGGTGATCCGAGCCGATCGCATCACGTACGACAGCGCCGACGACCGTGCGGTCGCCAAGGGCAACGTGCGGGTCAGTCGCGACGGCAACCACTACTGGGGGCCCGAGCTGCAGCTGCAGGTGCAGCGCTTCGAGGGCTTCTTCCTCGAGCCGCACTTCATGCTCGGGAGCACCGGGGCCGGCGGTACCGCGCAGCGCTTCGAGTTCATCGATGCATCCCGCTCGGTGGCGATCGACGCGTCCTACACGAGTTGCCCGCGTGACGGCTCGGGCGATCCCGACTGGCTGCTCAAGACCGACCGTGTGCGCATCGACCTCGAGGCCAACGAGGGTGTCGCGGAAGGAGCGGTGCTGCGCTTCCTCGGCGTGCCGATCCTGGCCGTGCCGGTGATGAGCTTCCCCCTGACCGACGATCGCAAGTCCGGCTGGCTGCCGCCGACTATCAACCTCGACTCGAAGAGCGGCCTCGAACTGGCGGTGCCTTACTACTGGAACATCGCTCCCAACCGCGACGCGACCGTCACGCCGGCCGTGTTGACGCGCCGCGGCCCGGGGCTGTTGACCGAGTTCCGCTACCTCGAGCCTGGCGACCAGGGCCGTGTCGAACTGGATGGCCTGCCCAACGATCGCCTCCTCGGGCGCGACCGCTGGCTGGCCGACTTCGCGCACACCGGTTCGCGCGACGGCATTGGCTTGCACTACACGGTCGACGCGGTGCGGGTTTCCGACGACGACTACTGGAAGGACTTCCCGCGCGCCATCCGCTCGTTCACCGACCGCCTGCTGCCGATCACTGCCAACCTGGAACAGGTCAGCGCTCGCTACGGCTTCGACTCGCGTTGGTACCTGGGTACGCAGCGCTGGCAGGTGCTGTCCTCGGGCGATCCGACCACCGAGATCGTGCCGCCCTACGACCGCAGCATGCAGCTCGGCGTGCACTCCGCAGGCGCCTTGCCGCTCGGGTTGCGTCTGGACGCGGAATCGGAGGTCAATCGGTTCACGCTCGCCGAAGGGTTGCCAAGCTCTGCACGCGCCAACGGCTGGCGTTGGCATGGGCTGGCCAGCCTCACGCGGCCTTGGGAGACGCCGGGAACCTGGATCACGCCGAAGTTCATGCTCAACGCGGCGGCCTACGACACCGATCAGCCGATGCCCGACGGCCGCATGCAGGCGTCGCGCCTGATCCCGACATTCAGCCTCGACACCGGCGCGGTCTTCGAGCGCGAGAGTACCTGGTTCGGCCGTCCGCATCGCCAGACCCTGGAGCCGCGCGTCTTCTATTCCAACACGCCGTTTCGCGAACAGCTGACGCTGCCGAACTTCGATTCCGCGCCGATCGACTTCAACACGGTGTCGGTATTCACCGAGAGCGCGTTCTCGGGCATCGACCGCGTGTCCGACGGCCACCAGATCACAGCAGGTGCCACCACGCGCTGGCTGGACACCAACACGGGCGCCGAGTCGCTGCGCCTGGGCATTGCGCAGCGTTATCTGTTGCGCGACCTGCGCATCACACCCGATGGCGCGCCGCAGACGCAGCGGTTGTCGGACCTGCTGCTGGACGGCTCAACCTCGCTGGTGCCGAACTGGCAGTTCGACGCCTCGCTGCAGTACAGCTCGGAGCTCAGCCGTCCGGTGCGTTCGATCCTCGGCGTGCGCTACCTCCCGGCGCCGTTCCATGCGTTGAGCGCGACCTACCGCTTTGCGCGCGGCCTCTCGGAGCAGGTGGAACTCGGCTGGCAGTGGCCGGTCTACCGCGGCGACGGCAAGGCCAATCCGGGCAGTGGCAGATGCGGCGGCACGCTTTACACAGTGGGTCGCCTCAACTACAGCACGCGAGACAGTCGCTTCACGGATTCGATCGCCGGCTTCGAGTACGACGCCGGATGCTGGATCGGCCGCTTCGTGGTCGAGCGGCTGTCGGTCGGGCGCACCGAAGCGACCACGCGGCTGTTGTTGCAGCTGGAGCTGGTGGGCCTGTCGAGGATCGGGACCAACCCGCTGCAGGTGTTGAAGGACAATATCCCCGGATATCGCCTGCTGCGGGAAGAGCGCAAGGGCCCCTACGAACCGACGATCGATGACTGAGCATTGCAGGAGCCCCGCCCTCGGTGGCGTCGTGCACACCCTGGCGCTGATCCTGGGGCTGTGCACCTTGGCCGCAGCCGCATTTGGCCAGGCCGAGCGGACGCTGCGCGTCGGCGACTACATCGTCGCGGTGGTCAACAGCGAGTTGGTCACTGCGTACGAGGTGGAACAGCGCGTCGCCCGCGTGCGCGAGGAGGCCCGCCGTGCCGGGGCGCGCGAACCGCCCGCGGACGCACTGCGGTCCCAGGTCGTCAGTGCGTTGATCGACGAGCGTGTGCTCGTGACCTATGCGCGTGACAGCGGTGCCAGGGTCGACGAGGCGGAGCTGGACCGGGCGGTCAACAGCGTGGCGGCCAACAACCGCATGAGCGTCGCCGAGCTGCGCCGGCGGCTTGCGGCCGACGGGCTCGAGTTCGCGCGCTTCCGCAGCAACTTGCGCGACCAGATCCTGGTCGAGCGGGTTCGCGAACGCGAGGTGCAGCAGCGGATCCGCATCACCGATTCGGAGATCGACCGCTACCTCGAGCAGCAGAAGAACACGGCCGCTGCGGCGACCGAGCTGAACCTGGCGCAAATCCTGGTCACGGTGCCCGAGGGCGCCAGCGACGCGGTCGTGGCCGAACGCAAGGCGCGCATCGACGCGGCCCTCGCGCGGGTGCGTTCCGGTGCCGACTTCGCCGCCGTCGCACGCGAAGTGTCCGAAGACGGCAACCGTGCCAACGGCGGCGTGATCGGCCTGCGGCCGACGTCGCGGTTGCCCGATCTCTTCGTCGAGAAATCGCACGATCTGAAAGTGGGCGAGGTCAGTGCGGAGCCGTTTCGCAGCAGTGGCGGCTTCCACATCCTGAAGGTGATCGAGCGCCAGGAAGGACAGGCGGTGCGCGTGCAACAGACGCGGGCACGCCACATCCTGCTGCGCACCTCGGCACAGGCCAGCGTGCAGGATGCATCGCGCCGACTGGAGGATCTGAAACGGCAGATCGAGGCCGGGGAGCGTCGTTTCGAGGATGTGGCGCGCGAGGTGTCCGAGGATTCGACTGCGTCTGCCGGTGGCGATCTCGGATGGAATTCACCCGGCGCCTTCGTGCCGGAGTTCGAGGAGGCGATGAACCGGCTGACCCCGGGTGCGGTGTCGCCGCCTGTGGTGTCGCGCTTCGGCGTGCACCTGATCCAGGTGATCGAGCGGCGCGAGGTCGAACAGAGCGCCAAGGAAGTGCGCGATCAGGCGCGGGCAGCGTTGCGCGAGCAGAAGTTCGATGCCGCATATCGCGAATGGACACAGGAGCTGCGCGCTCGCGCCTACATCGAGATGCGCGACCCGCCGCAGCAATGAGCATGGCGTCGCCTCACGTGCGCTCCTGAGCCTGGCCGGCCGATGTGGAGCCAGCCACCGCGCAAGCGCTTCGGGCAGCACTTTCTCGTCGACACCGGCGTGATCGAGGCGATCGTCCGCGCGATCGATCCGCGCCCGGGCGATCGCATCGTTGAGATCGGGCCCGGGCGCGGCGCGCTGACCGAACTGCTGCGCGCCAGCGGCGCTCAGCTGACGCTGATCGAACTGGACCGCGATCTGGCGGCGCATTGGCGCCAGGTGGCTGGAATCGACGTTGTGCAGGCCGACGTGCTGCGCGTCGACTTCGGGCGGCTCGCCTCCGGCCAGCGGCTGCGGGTGGTGGGCAACCTACCGTACAACATCTCCACGCCGATCCTGTTCCATCTGCTGGATGCCGTGCCGCATGTGGTCGACCAGCACGTGATGCTGCAGAAGGAGGTGGTCGATCGCATCGCCGCGGCGCCCGGTGGCCGCGACTACGGGCGCTTGAGCGTGATGCTGCAGTGGCGCTATGCGATCGAACGACTGTTCGATGTGCCGGCGGCGGCATTCGATCCGCCGCCTCGGGTCACGTCGGGAGTGGTGCGCATGACGCCGCTGGCGGCGCCGCCTGCGGTGGACGCTGCGCTGTTGTCGCAGATCGTGGCCGTGTCGTTCTCGCAGCGGCGCAAGCTGCTGCGGCACACGCTGGGACGCTGGCTGGCGGACGCCGGCCATGGCGCCGCCTTCGACGTGCAGCGACGCGCTGAGGAGGTGACGGTGGACGAGTACGTGGCGCTGGCCCAGCAGGTGAGCCAGTGCGCTCACCGCCTGACGTGACGCGGCGACGCCGTGGCGTCGCCAAGCATCACGCCGCGCTCAGCCACATCGCGGTGTCGAACGCGCTGCTCATCAGCGGCATGTTCATGCCGAAGTTCGGATTGACACCGTTCTTCGACACGTTCTTGGGCGCGGGCTTCTCCGCGGCGGCCGTTCCCTCGTGGCCCTGGTCCCACGCCTTGGCATCGGAACCGCGCGGCACAGCGAAGGAGTAGAAACAGCGAAATGCCACGCGCCGTTCCGCCCAGAAATCGGCAGCATCGCGAAACACGTCGAGCAGCTGTTCGCGCGCCTCACGATCGAACCGCGGGTTGTCTGGCAACTGCTCAAGGACCACCACGAAACCCGGCTGGGCTCCGGCTTTGTGAACGAGATCGGTCATGCAGTCGTACAGCGCATCCAGGTTCTTGCCGAAGTGGTTGGGGAACAAGAACGACTCGGCAATCTTGTCCAGCACCTCTTGCTTCGACTGCGCGGCCGACAGGTCGGCGTACAGGAAATGCTGGCCGGCACCTTCGGCCGCCTGCATCAAGTCTTCGACCCGATAGGCGCGGATGGATTGGACGATGTTGGGACGGACTGTCTGGAGCAGCATGGCCTCTGTCCTTTGGCGATCAAGATCTCGGCTTCTTGACGACTCACTGCTCGATCCGGCGAAAGCTCGCGTAGTGGTCATCGGTGTAATAACAAACCTCAGGTTGCCGCACCGGGATGCCGCCGCACACGATGCGACGAGCTCCCCGGTCGCTGGCTCCGGGCGTGGGTACGGTGTATTCACGGTAGTAGCCGCGCTCTCGCCGTGGCAACAGACGTTCGCGATTGCCGAACGTCATGCCATCCTTGGCGTGGGGAAACGGACCGCCAGCTCGGATGAGCTCTTGGGTCCGTTGCGCCTCGCGAGGCAACTCCGCCAGTGCCACCGAGTCACTCGCCGTGACCGGCCCCTTGGCGTGCACCGCGACGGCCAGTGCCGTCGACGCGGCGACTACTGTAGCAAGCCCTAACTTAAATATTGGCCCCGACAGCAGCGACCGACCGGTCCAATCCACGGGAAAACCCTGAACTTTGAATAAGTTATCGTACCGGAACGGGTCCAAAAGCTCAAGCGCGCTGCCTCAATTTTGGGCACGAGCTCACCCTCTTGAGCAAGCGCACACATTCTGGTAGCGGTACGGCGAACCCCCACCGAGGTTTGGCGGGTCGCCCGCGGGACCGCAAGCGGAACTCAGGCTCGCGCTGCGTTGGCGTCGGCCACGGTGACCGCGGTCATGTTGACGATGCGCCGCACCGTTGCCGATGGCGTCAGGATGTGCACGGGCTTGGCCGCACCGAGCAGCACCGGGCCGATCGCGATGCCGCCGCCGGCGGCCTGCTTGAGCAGGTTGTAGGCGATGTTCGCACTGTCGATGTCGGGCATCACGAGCAGGTTGGCCTCGCCGCGCAATGTCGAACGCGGCATCAGCTCGGCGCGATAGGCAGCGTCTAGCGCGGCGTCGCCGTGCATCTCACCATCGACCTCGAGCCAAGGAGCCGCCTCGCGGACCAGAGGCAGCGCGTTGCGCATCTTCTGCGCGGAGGGGAGGTTGCTCGACCCGAAGTTGGAGTGCGAGAGCAGCGCGGCCTTGGGCTGCAGCCCGAAGCGGCGCATCTCCTCGGCGGCCATCACGGTGATCTCGGCGATCTCCTCACTCGACGGATCGGCGTTGACGTGCGTATCGACCAGGAACAGCTGGCGCCCTGGCAAGATCAGCCCGTTCATGCAGGCGAAGGTCTTGACGCCGGGTCGCCGCCCGATCACCTGGTCGATGAACACCAAGTGCGTCGCCGTCGTGCCCCAGGTGCCGCAGATCATGCCGTCGACCTCGCCCTTGTGCAGCAGCATCGCACCGATCAGCGTCAGGCGGCGGCGCATCTCGATCTTGGCCAGCTGCGCGGTCACGCCCTTGCGCTCGGTGAGGCGGTGGTAGGTCTGCCAGTAGTCACGATAGCGATGGTCGTGCTCGGTGTTGACGACGTCGTAGTCGCGCTCGGCCTGCA